>CBFGYO010000060.1:0-21971 GCA_965652975.1 uncultured Chitinophagaceae bacterium
TCCCGACCTCTATCATTTGAATGAAGCACATGGACTATCTGCTGCATTTTATCTATACAACAAATTTGGCAATAAGGTAGAAGAGGTGAAAAAACGCCTGGTATTCACAACGCATACACCCGAAGAGGCAGGTAATGAAAAACACGATATTTTTCTATGCCATAAAATGAGTTACTTCTGTGGTTTATCGGTAGATGATGTAAAAAAACTTACCGGTATGCCCGACAATCAATTTAATCATTCGCTAGCAGCATTGCGTTTTGCTCACCTTGCCAACGGCGTTTCTCAATTACACGGGCAGGTTGCAAGAGCTATGTGGGGGAAATATGAAAACATTTGTCCCATCATTTCCATCACCAATGCACAAAACTGGCGGTATTGGGCGGACAAGCAATTGTATCGCTTTATGGAAGCCGGCGATGATTACGGAATTGATGACCGTAAGAAGTATTTAAAGAAACGGGCTTTTGAAATTGTAGCTGATCAAACCGGCAAACTTTTCAATCCAGATGTATTTACTATCGTTTGGGCTCGACGTTTTGCAGGTTATAAGCGAGCCGGGCTCATCACCAGTGATGAAGATCGTTTCAACGCACTTCTGAATGATAAAGACAGGCCGGTTCAGATCATCTGGGCCGGGAAGCCTTACCCGGTTGATCATCCTGCGATAAGTGAATTCAATCAACTGGTGCATTTGAGCAAGAAGTATAAGAACGTAGCCGTGCTCACCGGCTATGAATTAGGCTTGTCCAAACGTCTCAAACAAGCGGCCGACTGCTGGTTGAATAATCCGCGTGTGCCGCGAGAAGCTTCGGGAACAAGTGGTATGACTGCTGCCATGAATGGCGCCGTAAACCTCTCCACCGATGACGGATGGATCCCCGAATTTATAAACCATGGACATAATGGTTTTGTAGTTCCAAAGGCAGATTATGCCCAAATGGCCGTGCATGAACAGGATCAATACGACCTTGATAAGTTATATGACATATTGGGAAATGAAGTGCTCCCACTTTATTATTCCAATTACAATACCTGGCGCCAGGTAATTAAAAATGGTATGCAGGATGTGCGGTTTCAGTTTGATAGCAATAGGATGGCGCATGAGTATTATGACCTGCTCTATAAATGATGATCAGAGTTTTTGCAAAATATCTTCTGTGCTTCTCGCCTGGGGATAAAAAGAAAAAATTTTATCAATCACTCCTTCTACCAGTGCATCCGGGCAGGAGGCGCCGCTGGTGATCAATATATCTAATGGAGTTTTTGATGGTAAATAATTTGCGGTAAGTATTTCCGTGTGCGTGTGGAAATTGTAATGAAGGATTTCCTTCGGGGAAATTATTTTTTCTTCGCTACTAATAAAATAAGTGGGCAATTTCTCTTCACATAATTCAACGAGGTGTGAAGTATTGGACGAGTTGTAACCGCCGACAACTATAGCAAGATCGGCTTTTGTCTGCAGCATGCCGGTGACGGCGGTCTGGTTATCGTTGGTGGCGTAGCAAAGCGTGTCGCGCGTATCAGCAAACCTGTCTTCTACATTAGCGGGTTTGAATGTGTCGATCATCACCTGCTTCAGGAAGTCTGCAATGCCCTGCGTATCGCTGGCAAGCATGGTGGTTTGATTTACGACTCCAATGCGTTGTAAATCTTTTGTTGCATCAAACCCTTCGGAGTATTGATTTTTGAATGCTTCATAAAATCCTAAAGTGGGCAATTCCCCTTTTATAAATTGTGCTAATAGCCTCGCTTCGCTCATATCCTTTACTACCACTGCGGGTGCATTGACGGCAGCATGTGAAAATGTTGCCCTCGTCTCTTCATGTTTTGGTTTGCCATGAATGATAATGGTATAATTCTTTTTAGCTATCGCATCGCTGCGGTTCCATACTTTTTCTACAAAGGGGCAGGTGGTATTATATTGTTCGGTTTGAATGCCGATAGCTTTCAACCGGTTTTCGATTTCGAGCGTGGTACCAAAAGCAGGGATGATCACTACATCATCAGCACGCAATTCATCGAACGGAATTAGTTGCCTGCCGTATGTATCCTGCAAAAAGCTAATGCCGTGTGCCTGCAGATCTGCATTAACCTGAGGATTGTGGATCATTTCGCTAAGGAGATATATTCGTTTTCCCTGGTTTTCATTTACTGTTTTGAAAGCTATTTCAATGGCATTTTCCACGCCATAGCAAAAACCAAAATGCCGGGCGAGCCATACGCGTACAGGACCTGCATCAAGAAGGGTGGGAGAAAAGTCTTTTTTCATTTTATCCTGCTCCTTCCGTTTTTGCTTCACGGCGGTTATGAGCGGGCTTCGATAAATGATTGGGACTTCGAAATTCTTCATCATACAAAGGTAGTTAAAGTGAAAATGTGGAAATGTGAAAATGTGAAAATGTGGAGATGAGGAGATGCAAACCTGATATTATGAAAATGAAGTTTGAAAAATTCATTTTCATATTTCCACGTTTCCACATTTCCACATTTTCCAGTTATTTTCGTTTTGATGAATACATTTCAACCACCTGCATGGGTGCATACGACCAATATCTATGAAGTAAATGTGCGTCAGTATACAGAGGAAGGCACATTTCGTGCTTTTTTGCAGCATTTGCCGCGTTTAAAAGACATGGGTGTACAGACCCTCTGGCTCATGCCTGTAACGCCGATAGCTCGCAAACATATGAAAGGTACACGCGGCAGTTATTATGCCTGCTCGGATTACACAGCTATCAACCCTGAGTTTGGTACCATGGATGATTTCAAACACCTGGTGCGCGAGGTCCATGCTCTCGGATTTAAACTCATAATCGACTGGGTAGCCAACCATACCGGCTGGGATCATCGATGGACGCGTGAGCATCCTGATTTCTATTATAGAGATGAAGTTACGGGCGATTTCAAAACAGCCTCCGGTATGGATGATATCATTGAACTGAATTATGATAACCCATTACTGGTAGAAAAAATGATTGAGGCCATGCGTTTTTGGGTGAAGGAATGTGATATCGATGGTTTCCGGTGCGACCTCGCATCATGGGTGGAATTGCCGTTCTGGCAAGTGGCAAGACCGGCAGTGGATGCTGACAAACAATTATTTTGGCTGGGTGAGTTTGATGAACTGGAAAATCCGGATTACGGAAGAGTATTTGATGCAAGTTATTCATGGCAATGGATGCATAAAACGGAAGCATTTTACAAGCAGCACCTTCCCCTCAACGTGCTGGAAGATCTGCTGAAACAATACAGCGCAATAGGAGATCATTCCTTACGTGCGTGGTTTACATCCAATCATGATGAAAACAGTTGGAACGGCACCGAGTATGAAAAATACGGCAACATGGCTGCGGCACTTGCCGTACTGTCCTGTACCTGGAACGGGATACCACTGCTGTACAACGGGCAGGAAATACCAATGAAGGCCAAGAGGCTCGCGTTTTTTGAGAAAGATCTCATTCCCTGGGAAACTGAATATGCCTTACATGATTTTTATAAGGCATTATTTCAATTGCATGCCATGCACCCTGCATTGAGGGGCGGCGATAAAAATGTTTCTACTTACCGTGTAAGAACTACTTCTGATGAAAATATCCTGGCCTATCTCCGCAAAAATGGGGATGCAGAGGTATTGGTAATTCTTAATCTATCCTATACATCACCTGTCGTTTTCGGAATTGCTGACCCGATCGTGGAGGGCCGATTCACCGAATTATTTTCCGGCATTGATAATGACTTTAGTCATCAGTTGAGCTTTGAGATGGAGGCGTGGGCCTACAAGGTGTTTGTAAAGGGGTAACTCCGACGGAGATAAAAGATAAAAGATAAAAACTAAAAAGTTCATTAAAGTCGGAGTGTGCGACCTTAATGAACTTTTTATCTTTTATCTTTTATCTGAATTTTTTATTGCTCATCCAAATTCAACGGGTAAGTATAATTTCCTTCATAGCCCGGATAAAATCCTTCGAGCCTTACTGTGCCTTCTGATCTTGCCAACACGCGTGCAAGTTGTTCGATGCTGGTAATGTCTGTACCGTCTACGCTGGTAATTACAAAACCTTCTTCCATACGTGTTCTACCGAGCGGAGTATCCTTTTTGATAGATTTTACGATCACACCACCACCTACTTTGTATTGATTTGCTTTGTCTTTGCTAATGGTTTCGAGTGTTGCACCCAAACGTTGGCTGATATCCGTTTTTGCTACTTCATCGTACGAACCAACTTTGCTTTTCAACGCTGCAGTTCCATTTAGTTCCCTGCCATCGCGCTTGTAAGTGATTTTCACTTTATCGCCTGCATTGTATGATGCAATAGTGCCCTGCAATTCCGGCCATGAGCTTACGGTAATATCATTGATCTTGGTGATCACATCGCCTTTCTTCAAACCTATTTCGGCAGCTGCACCATCAGGTGCTACCAGGCCCACATACGCACCATCGCTGGAGTTGAATTTATCTTCAGCGGCTGAAATTCCAAGGTATGGTCTTTTTACATCACCAAATTTGATAAGGTCATTCACAATCTTTTTCACAAGGTTTACGGGGATTGCAAAAGAATAACCAGCATATGTGCCGCTAGGAGCTAGAATAGCTGAATTGATACCGATCAGTTGTCCATCGGTGCTGATCAACGCGCCACCGCTGTTGCCCTGGTTTACAGCCGCATCAGTTTGAATGAACGATTCAATTGGCGTATCGCTCTGGCGGTTGTTGATTCCAATTGCCCTGCCTTTAGCACTTACAATACCGGCAGTCACCGTCGTTTCGAGAGTAAGCGGATAACCTACTGCCAACACCCACTGTCCGAGCTTCACGTTATCAGAGTTGCCATAGATCATGAAGGGAAGGCCTGATGCATCGACTTTCAATACGGCAATATCACTGCTTGGATCACGTCCGATTACGCGGGCCTTATAAGTTTTTTTGTTGCTGAGAGTAACCGTAATCTCATCAGCCACTCCATCACCTCCATTGGAAACAACGTGATTATTGGTCACGATATAACCATCTTCACTAATGATCACTCCACTACCAGAAGCACGTTGTTCTGGCTGCACTCGTGAGCCACCACCCATATCGAAGAATTGCTCAAGCCATTCATCCATTGAGTTGCCACGGCTGCGATTGCCCAGGTTATTCGTTCTCTGCTTTGCGGGAATTTTTGTCTTGATATGTACCACGGCTGGTACAGTCGCACTTGCTGCTTTTGTAAAATCAACCGGTTCGGCGCCGGCTGAAACATTGTCAAAATAACCGGCATAATTAACCGGCAATTTGCTTTCAGCACTTCCCTGCACGAGGACCGGTGAACTGCCGGCCAGCTTTCCATAGAGCCATACACTACCAATTGCCGAAGTAGAACTGATAGCGACGACAAGTAAAATTTGTTTAAGTTTCATAGCACTATATACTTTTAAAATGTGTTTTTGACAAATCACTCTATTTCAAATAGTATGCCTTTGCTCTACAAAATAACAAAGTGTCATACCACCATTGTTACCGGTAATTTAGTTTAACAAATCTTTACTAAGACCTTCGTACTTAACGCGACTGTAAATTTATTAAGATTTGACTGTATTTAAAAGCAAGTTTTACAAGCGGCTGACAAAGTGCAGCGTATCCACACCATCAGCATAGCTGTCGATAGCGGGAAACTGGCTCTGGCCAAAAGGAATAAAACCCTTTCCTACGATGGCCTGTACTGCCGAATCCTGCGCCAGTCCGGCAGTCAGGCTGGCATCGTCATAATACTCGTAGTTGAGCTGACTGATTGGCGAAAACAGTGAGGTATCTTCCACAAGTATAAGGGAAGGGTTGCTCATGTAATATTTTTTGTTAAGGATCAGGATGGCGAGGTTGTAATCATAGTTGTTTTTGTATTTGTGATGATCGGCCAGGTAATCAAACTTTTTGAATGCCTGCAAAAGCGGTACAAAGTCGTACGATCGTGGCACGTAGATTTTCGTGACGTTTCGGCAACCCAATCCAAAGTAGAGGTATACATCATCGGCGAGCTGCTCAAGTTCAGTAATGGTTTCGGTAGCATCGAGCACTGCAACCGACGTTCTGTTTCGGCGAATGATATGTGGATACTTTCCGAAATAATATTCGAAATAACCGGCAGAATTATTACTCCCTGTAGCGATATATGCGTTACAACCTTTGAGCATACCGGCAAAAGTGATAAAAACCGCTACCGACTCGTCCCATTCAATAAGTTTATCCACCAGGTGTTTTATTAAAACTTCATCCTTGGAGGAGGTTTTGATCCTGGCCCTGTGGCCGGCAATAAATACACAAAGCAGGTCGTGAAAACCGACCAGGGGAATATTTCCAGCCATTACAATCCCTATCGTTTTTGGCGATTCCTGTATAGCTGGAATGCGATAAGTAGCCGACCACTTTTCCAATATATCTTTTTGAAGGAAGTTGCGGGCGATGCTATTGCTTGCAATATCAATGAATGTGGGGATGAACCACCCGTTTTCATAAGATGCTTTTTCTTTTACGTCCTGCCAGCGTTCATCATCAGACAAAATATATTCACCCAGACGCACTAATAAATCGATCCGGTATTGTAAATTCATCAATCAGTTTTATTTTTGTTTCGAAGGCACTGTGTAAGCAGTGATACAAAAGTAAACCTCAACCCGTTAAATAAGTTTAATTATGGCCATTAAGATCACAGATGAATGTATCAATTGCGGAGCCTGCGAACCGGAATGCCCCAACAATGCGATTTATGAAGGTGGTGTAGAATGGGCAATTTCT
Source organism: uncultured Chitinophagaceae bacterium (assembly GCA_965652975.1). Lineage (GTDB taxonomy): Bacteria > Bacteroidota > Bacteroidia > Chitinophagales > Chitinophagaceae > CADEDV01. The sequence goes on from CBFGYO010000060.1 coordinate 6,776, forward strand.
GACGGCACATCCGTAAAAGGCCCCTATACGCTGCTGGATGGCTCAGTAGTGGATGCAGATCAGAAGAATGCCCCTGTAAGTGTCGATACCTATTATATCACCCCAAATAAGTGTACTGAATGCCAGGGATTTCATGAAGAACCTCAATGTGCAGCGGTATGCCCGGTCGATTGTTGTGTACCTGACGAAATGTACCAGGAAACTGTAGAGCAACTCATGGCAAAAAAAGAAAAACTGCACGTGTGATTGTGCTTTCACTGTGCATAATTTTCAGTCTTATCAGTTGTTTCCGGTAATAAATTATTCTACCTTGTAGCAGATTCATTTTAATATAGCAGCCTCGTGCTGCTCCTTTAAAGGCGGGTGATATTTCCCGTCATAAAAAGGTGAAGGAGAAACGGCCTTCACCTTTCTTATTTTACATTTCCTCAACCGGGTTTCTCGCGGCCGCCGCTGCGGATATTTTACCCCGATCGCTGCGAGAAAAAATTCAGTCATAAAGGCACTCTCTTTTTCTCTCTATTTGCTGCAACTTTTCAGAAATAAATGATTTTTAGCATTTGAAATTTCCATTCACGCATTTTTTCCTCAATATTTGCGTTGCTAAACTCATATAAAATCAACTATGAAGAAAACCATTGCCCTCGTAACCGGCGGTTTTTCAGGCGAAGCGGTAATTTCCTATAAAAGTGCAGTAACGATCGACAACAATCTCGACAGGGATCGTTTCAGTGTGTATACAATTGATGTAAATCCCAAGGGCTGGTTTTACCAACTGGCGGATGGAAGAAAGGTGGAAATTGATAAAAACGATTTTTCACTGCAGATAGACAACCAGCGCGTTGTATTCGATGCCGTATTTATCGGCATGCACGGTACACCGGGCGAGGATGGAAAACTCCAGGGATACTTCGATACGCTCCGGATTCCCTATACCAGTTGCGATGCCGCTACCTCAGCAATCACTTTCAATAAACGATATACAGTTGCAGTGGCAAAGATGGCAGGCGTCGCTGTCGCCGAATCCATGCATTTGTTCCGGCATTCCCCGATTACCGGGGCCGATGTACTCAGGCATTTGCAGTTGCCAGTATTTGTGAAACCCAACAATGGCGGATCGAGTATAGGTATGAGCAAGGTTGACGATGCTGCCGAGCTGGATGGCGCAATTGCCAAAGCTTTCAGGGAAGATGACCAGGTGCTGGTGGAACAAATGATCAGGGGTCGTGAATTTACTGTCGGCGTGTTCAAATCAAAAGGAAATATTATCGTTTTACCTCTTACCGAAGTAAAGGCACACGACGATAAAGCATTCTTTGATTTTGAAGCAAAATACCAGGGTAAATCTACAGAAACCACGCCTGCTGAAGTAGATGAAACTATCGCGGGTAAGATCAGGGAAGCTGCGCAAAGGATTTATTCGGTATTCAATTGTCGCGGCGTAGTTCGAATAGATTTTATTTATAATGAAGAAAAGGGGCAACCTTTTATGCTGGAAATAAATTCCATTCCGGGACAGAGTGAAGCGAGCATAATACCACAACAGGTGAAAGCAATGGGCTGGAACCTGAAAGAATTTTACACTAAACTCCTGGATGAGGCAATTAGTTGATTAATTGAAAATAATTACATGTTGAAAGTTATCACACATCGCCCTTTATGGGTAAATATCCTGGTAGGCATCTTGCTGGCTATTGGTATTTTTTCTGTTTTCGTAATGTCGCTCAACTGGCTTACACACCACAATGTATCGCGAACCATTCCCAGCGTAACAGGCAAATCGCTTGAAGATGCAGAAAGCATCCTGGAAAAAGCAGGTTTTGAAATAGTGATCCAGGATTCAATTTTCACCGATACCGCTAAAGCTAATGTGGTTGTAAAACAATTTCCGGAGCCCGATGAAGTGGTAAAAGTCAATCGCAAGGTTTTTCTTACTGTGAACAGGGTAGTGCCCCCAATGGTAGAAATGCCCAACCTGGTAGGTTATAGTATTCGCAATGCGGAAATGACATTGAGAAATGCCGGGTTAAAACTCGGGGATACAACCTTTCGCCCAAATTTTGCCAAGAATGCCGTACTCGAACAATTATACCGCGGTGAAATAATTAATCCTGGTACCAGGATCAGGATGGGAAGCAAGATTGATTTTGTGTTGGCCAGCGGAGTTGGAAACACGGAGTTTGCTGTACCGAATATTATCGGAATGACGTATGCCGAGGCCAAGGCCAGGCTGGAGGCTAATGGTATTTCTTTCCAGGTTGTACTGCCCAATCCGGACGTAATCGATACGGGAAGTGCATTTATCTACAAGCAAAATCCCGAACGCTATACGGAAGATAAAAAATTGCGACATATCCGGCCGGGACAAACCATGGACGTATGGCTTCAGGTAGACAAACCCGTGCAGGATTCTACAGAATCGCCATTACCTTTGCCTGAAGAATAACAACAATAGTATTATGCAAAATATCTCCGTTGAAGAATTGAAAAGCCGTCTCGACCAGGGCGAGCAGATCAATATTATTGATGTACGTGAACCGCATGAACACACAGAGTTCAATATTGGTGGCACGCTGATACCTCTTGGAAAGATCCAGACTATGCAGGTTGAAGAACTCGATGACCTTAAAGAACAGGAAATCGTGATTTATTGCCGCAGTGGTAACCGTAGCGGGCAGGCCTGCCTGATTCTCGATACACTCGGGTTTAAGAATACAAAGAATTTGACAGGGGGGATGTTGGCTTGGCAGGAGAAGATAAAAGATAAAAACTAAAAGATAAAAGTGATATTCAGTCGGAGTGTTCGAATGGATACCACTTTTATCTTTTATCTTTTAACTTTTATCTCTTATAATTTTAAATTAAGCGCCACCATAAAATTCCTTCCCGCCATAGGGAAATAAAAATTCTCAGTCACCTGTTCGCCTCCATAGATATAACTATAAGTGTATCCATTAGGCTCGTATTCTTCATCAAAAATATTATTAACCTGGGCGATGATTGATGCTTCACGCAGCCATTTGTTTTTGAAATTGATGATGAATCGCAGATCCTGTACATAGAATGCATCGAGCTTACGGGATTGTTGACTGGTATTATCAAGGTATTGTTCGCTTACATATTTTCCCAGCAAACCAAGCTCTGTATTTTTAAAAGGAATAATGTTAAGCGTGGCTGCTCCCACTATCGCAGGTGAGTAGGCAATGTCAGCAGTAGAGTAAAAGTTTTCCTTTTGTCCGCCGTTGTCATAATCATCCAGGTATTCATGGAAGTCAACCACTTTATTGCGGCTCAGGGTCAGATTACCATTCGCATTAAGCCAACTGTTGAATCGTATTCCGGCCTGTAATTCAATCCCGGTGCGATAGCTTGATGGGATATTGGTGCGAGTATATGCACCTACATCATTGATCTTGCCGGTGAGCACCAGTTGATCTTTGTAATACATGTAGTAGAATGTGGCCGACCAGTTGCATTTTGCTTTAGCCTGCTCTACTCCCAATTCAAAATCGTGCAGCAGTTCTGATTTTGGTTGCTGGCTGATACCAGCTTCAAAGTCGTCACGATTGGGTTCTTTATTGGCCATGGCATAAGAGAAAGATGCTTTCCATGCATTCTTCCTGTAGCTTATGCCAGCTTTGGGATTGAAGAAGTGATAATTGTTGCTAACCTGCAACCCTGGGTTGTCCCTGAATCCATTAATTGAATAGTTTACGTAACGGTATTGCAGATCGCCGAATAATGTCCATGCAGTTGACAGGGAGTACTGGTCCTTAAGATAGACGGTGATATCGTCTTTATCTGCATCATGGTCATACCAGCGATGGGTAGGAGTTGGCAAACCTGCAGATGCCCAGGTAACTTCACCAAAGTGGCGACCATTGTAGCGTGTAGCAGCACCACCAAACGTGAGTTGTGAGCGATCATTTATGGCTTGTAAGGAAAAAACGGTTCCATAGAAATCATTGTCCAGCCATAGTTGACGCACCAGGTCGGTATTGCCGCTATTAGTCAAATTATAATCGCTATAGGATTGATCTGCTTTGTATTGTTCGTAATAGCCTTCGCCTTTGGTAAGGAAGACCGCCGCATTTACACTGATCTTTGAATTTATTTTTCGATCAAAAAAAAGTTGATAGTGGTCCTGGCGGAAATTATCTGTTTCATTCTTGTATGGCTCACCTGGTTTTTCTGTGCCTGCATAATTGATAGTCCTGTTGCCTGCATCAAGATCCGCTTGCGATATTCCATACCATGCCTGGTATGTTTTTTCTTTTCCAGAAAAAATATTCAGTCGAAAAGTGTTGTTGTTCCCGATGTACGCTGTTGAAAAATAGTAAGATTGGAGGTCGCTTTTCGCACGATCTACAAACCCGTTGCTTTTAATGCTGGACAGCCGGATGTCTGCAGTAAAGTGGTCATTTACCAGTCCGGTACCGGCCTTGACCGTGTTTTTCCAGGTATCAAAAGACCCATAGCTATTATTGAATTCGGCATATGGTTGACGGATGAGTTCATTGGTGCTGAAATTGATGCTTCCGCCAAAAGCGCCTGCACCGTTGGACGAAGTGCCTACACCACGTTGTACCTGTATGCCGCTTGTCGACGAGCTAAAGTCCGGGAGGTCCACAAAGAAAGTACCCTGGCTTTCGGCATCGTTGTAAGGAATGCCATTAAGGGTTACATTGATGCGGGTAGCGTCTGTACCACGAATGCGGATTCCAGTATAGCCCACACCATTACCAGCGTCCGAATTGATTACCACAGAGGGTGTCTGATTGAGTAAAAAGGGGATGTCCTGTCCGAGGTTGGTGCGGCTGATCTCCTTTTTGCTGATGTTTGTTTTGGTAAAAGGCGAGTTTTCTCCCGCCCGGATGGCTTTTACTTCCACGGGAGAAAGGATAAAAAAGCTGTCTTTGGCCGGCTGTTCTTGCTGTGCGGATAATAGCCCGTACAGGCATAATGAAATGATTGTAATTGCAATCCTCTTCATTTTTTTTAATTTTTATAGTTAAAAAATGAGAGGGAAATGCTGTAGAGAAAGGCATTTGAACGTCCTTCCCTGCGCAGGCATTACCCTGATCAGGTCCTACGGGTATAATCTCAGCCTGAACGTGTTAACCACAATTCAGACACCCCGGGAAACCTGTAGCCGTGTATTTCGGCTACATGGCCGCAAAGGTAAGGGAGAAAATAGTTGGACCCGGATGTAACTTTACTGCGACCTTCTTCGTATAACTCAAAACCAAAGATTATGAAGAAAATAATTGTCAGCCTGCTGCTTCTTACTGCAGCGTTTTATGTAAATGCTCAAAAAACGATCAATGACGCCAATGCGGAGAAAAGAAATGTTTCCGGCTTTCATGGTGTGGAGGTAGGTAGCGGTATAGATCTTTTCCTTACCCAGGGCAGCACCGAAGCAGTTGCGGTAAGTGCTTCAGATCCTGAAACCCGCAAACGAATTACAACGGAAGTGGTAGATGGTGTGTTGAAGATCCGGTTTGAATATGATAAAGGCCAGAAGGGCTGGAACAACTCCAAGAAAAATTTAAAGGCGTATGTGTCTGTAAAAAATATAGATTACCTGCATGTGTCTGGCGGTTCGGATGGTGTAGTTGAAGGAACGCTGAAAGCTCCCACACTGGCTCTGAACGTGTCAGGCGGTGGTGATTTCAATGGTAAACTGGACGTTACTACATTAAAGGCAAACATCAGCGGTGGTTCGGATGCAAATGTTTCCGGCACGGCCAAGACCCTGGATGTAAATGCAAGTGGTGGCAGCGACTTCGACGGGTTTGAACTTACCGTAGAGAATTGTAATGCCGATGCTAGTGGTGGCAGTGACATTTCCATTACTGCAAATAAAGAATTAACCGTAGAAAGTAGCGGTGGTAGTGATATTCATTATAAGGGTTCAGCCGTAATTGTTAATATCAAGAGCAGTGGCGGCGGTAGTGTAAAAAAAGCTTCTAAATAAAATACAGGAATTATAAAAATGAAAAAGATTTCCCTATTGCTTGTTAGCCTGTCGGTGATACTGCTGGCTTCAGCGCAAAAAATAAATGATGCAAATGCCGAGGTGCGTGAAGCCAAAAATTTTCATGGTATCAGTATTTCCAATGCTTTTGATGTATACCTTACCCAGGCTGATGAGGAAGCAGTGGCAGTAAGTGCAATCGACACTAAATACCGCGACCTGATTACAGTGGAGGTGAAGAATGGAATACTTGTAATCGACATCAAGAAAAATAACTGGAAGTGGATGCGGGGGAATAAGCAGTTGAAGGCTTATATCTCTTTTAAAACGCTCGACAAATTGGATATCAGTGGTGCTTCTGATGTATATATGCAGGGTACAGTTAAGGCTGACAATCTGAAAATCGATTTGTCGGGTGCCAGCAACCTCCGTGGCAAAGTGGAATCGAAAAAAATAAATATTGATCTGAGTGGTGCTTCAGACATCACCCTTAGCGGCTCTACTAATGACCTTACCGTGGACGCAAGTGGTGCCAGCAAGTTTAAAGGTGAGGATCTTCAAACAGATTTCTGCGATGCAAGAGCTACTGGCGCAAGTGATATCAAGATTACCGTTAACAAGGAACTGTCTGCCAACGCCAGTGGAGCGAGCGACGTAAGGTATAAGGGTACGGGGGTGATTAGGGATATAAAGATGAGTGGGTCGAGTAGTGTGTCGAGGATTTAGATAAAAAGATAAAAGTTAAAAGATAAAAGTTCGTTTAGGTCGGGATCTCTGACCTGGATGAACTTTTTTTTGAGATAATAGATACCAATTATACTTGCGTGGTGTTCCTTTTTCATCGTACTACTTAAATGAATGACTCATATTTGAAGCTTTACTTATTAGCTTTTTTACCACATAGAATCATGGCCACATAAGTTTCGCATAGAACTTTCGCATATGGAAACTCTATGTGTAACCTATGTAACTATGATTCTATGTGGTAAAGAAGGTAATAGGAAAATTTGCGAAGCATTTCTGGCCACATACATCTTGAAATCACAGGGCGGCTTTAACAACAATTTTCTTTGGAATATAAACTTCTTACCGTTACCTTTGCCACCCACATCGCGAAGTAGAGCAGCGGTAGCTCGTCGGGCTCATATCCACCGGTTGGTGGACGGGATTCAAGGCAACACTTCGCATGGGTAGGATTATTAAAGTAGGAATTTAAAATAATATCGCGAAGTAGAGCAGCGGTAGCTCGTCGGGCTCATAACCCGAAGGTCGGGAGTTCGATCCTCCCCTTCGCAACTAAAGAAATCCGCCTTGAGGCGGATTTTCAGTTTATGTTCACAGTGTATGTATTGTATAGCGAACAATACCAAAAGATATACATCGGTTTCACATCAAATTTTGATGAGCGATTTAAGTCGCACAATGAGTTAGGTAGTAAAGGTTGGACAGTCAAGTTTAGGCCTTGGACATTAATTCATAAAGAGATATTTGAAAGTAAATCATTAGCGATGAAAAGGGAAAAAGAGTTAAAATCAGCCAAAGGCCGTGAATGGATTTGGGAATTGATTAAGACGCTTTAATCCGGGCTTATATCCGCCAGCTGGCGGACGGGAGTTCGATCCTCCCCTTCGCAACAACAAAATCCGCAAATGGCGGTGGGGGCGAAATCCTCTTATAATGTTTTTAAAGGCCAGCCCCAGGTTTGGCCTTTTATTTTTCTTGAACAGTTGCAGCTTCAACTGGCAAGGACTGATTACCTCCTCACTCCCTGTTCCTGAAGCATGCGGCCAATGGCTTCAGTTATGAAATCAGGTTTTATAAACATATTTGGACGACCCAATGCGGGTAAAAGCACCCTCCTCAATGCGCTAATGGGAGAGAAGCTGGCTATCGTTTCGCCCAAAGTACAAACCACGCGGCATCGCATAAAGGGGATATTGACGGAAAAAGATTACCAGCTTATATTTTCCGATACGCCAGGCATCATCGAACCCAAATACAAACTGCATGAAAAAATGATGCAGGCTGTAAAAAGTGCATTGGAAGATGCCGACGTAGCCCTGTTGCTTGTAGATGTGAAGGAAAACTGGGATGACTGCGACGAAATATTTACCAAACTAAATCTCAAGGTGCCGGCGGTGGTGGTCGTTAATAAAATTGATATTGTCCCGGAAAAACAGATTAAAGAGGCCATCGAATATTTTTCTTCCAAACCTTATTGTAAGAAAGTAATTACCATTTCAGCATTATCAGGTATCAACAAGAAAAAACTGATCAATGCCCTGCTGGAATTTATTCCTGAAGGCGACCCATTTTACGAGGGGGACGATATCAGCGATCTTAATACGCGGTTTTTTGTGAGCGAATTGATCCGGGAGAAAATTTACCAGCTGGCAGAAGATGAGATCCCTTATCACACTGCTGTACTTGTAAGGGAGTACCAGGAAAAAACAACGCTTGTGAAAATAGTAGCCGACATCATTGTGCATCGCGAAACGCAGAAAGCTATCCTGATCGGCGAGAAAGGCTCTATGATAAAAAGAATTGGTAGCGAAGCCAGGAAAGATATAGAAGCATTTATACAACGAAAAGTGTTTCTCGAGCTATTTGTAAAAGTGAAACCAAAGTGGCGGGAAAATGATTTGCAGTTGAAGGAGTATGGGTATTGATGCATTGTATAAGCACACAGATTCAAAGAAAGAGCAAATAATTTAATAGTATGAGTTTTACCGTTGCAATTGTCGGACGCCCCAATGTTGGGAAAAGCACTTTTTTTAACCGCCTTCTCGAACAGCGTAAGGCAATTGTGGATGATGTAAGCGGCGTTACACGCGACCGCCAGTATGGTGTGGCAGACTGGAATGGCAAAACCTTTAATGTGATCGATACAGGTGGCTTTGTTGCAGGCAGCGAAGATATTTTTGAAAAAGAAATCGCAAAGCAGGTGCTCGTTGCCGTTGAGGAGGCAGATGCTATTATTTTTATGACAGATGCCGCTACAGGTCTGACCGACCTGGATGATTCATTGGCAAACCTCCTCAGAAGAAGTCCCAAACCGGTTTTTTTAACGGTCAACAAAGTGGATACGAACGAGCGGCTACTCGAGGCTTCAGAATTTTACAGCCTTGGTTTTGATCGTATATTTTTTATAGCCGCAGCAAGTGGTAGTGGAAGTGGTGAATTGCTCGATGCAATTACTGAACTGATTATAGAAGATTCGTCAGAAGAAACGGCTGAAATGGCTGCGTTGCCCAAATTCGCAATTATCGGGCAACCTAACGTAGGCAAGTCATCATTGCTTAATGCACTGATAGGACAGGAGCGTACTATCGTCAGCGAAATTGCAGGCACAACCAGGGATACTATTCACACTCATTATAATCTTTTTCAAAAAGAATTCGTGCTTATTGATACAGCCGGTATCCGTCGCAAATCGAAAGTGCATGAAGATTTGGAATTTTATTCGGTGATCCGCGCCATCAAAGCACTGGATGAGGCAGATGTATGTTTGCTCCTGTTGGATGCCGAAAAAGGCATTACACAGCAGGATCTGAATATATTTAGTCTTGCCGTGAAAAAAGGCAAGGGCATCGTGGTGCTTGTAAACAAATGGGATCTCGTGAGTAAAGAAACAAATACCGCCAAGGAATATGAAAAGGACCTGAAAGACCGATTTGCACCCTTTAGTGATGTGCCCATCCTGTTTATTTCGGCCAAAGAGAAGACCCGCATCTTTAAGGCTATCGAAATAGCTTTGGATGTATATCAAAATCGCCAGCAAAAGATACCGACATCAAAATTGAATGAAGTTGTACTTAAAGCGATTGAAACACACCATGCACCCGTAGTAAGGGGACATTCGATCAAGATCAAGTATGTAACCCAACTGCCTACTGTAGTTCCTTCATTTGCCTTTTTCTGCAATTTCCCCGAAGATGTAAAGCAGCCGTATAAAAACTACCTTGAAAACCAGCTTCGTCATCATTTCAACCTATCAGGTATACCTATACGATTGTTTTTCCGAAAGAAATAAGCAGGGCCAAAAGTTAATCGGGTCGCTCGTATATCTACGATAATTATAATTGCTGGAAATTATTGTTGCAAATACCAGTAGTTATTTTTAATTTGTTTTTAATTCTGATATATCCCATTTACAGGATATATAATCCTTCGCTAAACCCCGCCCATTAATTCCATCCTTTTTTGAGAAGCAATACCAGCAGCTTTTGCTGCCGTCCATTACTCCTTTTGAATAGCCAACAGGTAGTAACTATCAACTGTACCTATATGCGGCTACTTATTATCCTGCTATGCTGCAGCCTTACGGCTCATAGCCAGGATTTCTTAACAGACAGCTTGTTGCCATTGCCGGCACAAGTGCCTGCTTTACCTATAGAGTCGGAGAAAAAAATTAAACTGGCACCTGTCAAGTGGCGCCTCACGGGCAATCATTACCTCACTGGCAGCCTGGTATTTGTCGCTGGTGCAAGTAAGGGCTTTAATGAAACCCTGATGTTTCACTGGAAAATTTTTCGCCGCTATTTTCCCAATGTGAACCCAAAGTGGTTTAATCCTGATATAAGTTGGCGAAACAAATATAAAAATGGGGATCCCAATGCAGGTCCAAAATTCCCGCTATCAACCTCTGCGCTTGTCGGCCTTACGGACCAATATCATTTAAATACAATGATAAACCGGATGGCGTGGACTTCAGCCGTTGTAATAAAAATCGGGGAGGGAAAAAAGCCCATTAAGCATTACCTGCTGGACCTGTTGTATTATTCATTATGTCACCAGGCGGGATTTGCTCTTACTTATTATCCTTTTAATAAGTATTAACCATACAGCTTTGTTCATTCAGCTTTGAGTTGTCGAATTACTTTTTTCAAGTGCTCTTCAAACACCGCGGTTTCGGAGGTTACCTGTTTGATAAATGCATTGTCTTTGAGCTTGCCAATTACTTTCTCCATTTCTTTATCCGTGTCATATAGCATCAAACGGAATGGATTCTCGTAATCTTTGGCTCTCGATTCGATCGTAGCACGCGTCATCCAGCGCTTCGTCTCCAGTGCCTGTTCCAATAGTGTGGCCCATGTTTTTTTGGTGAGCCTGGATGGGCTTAACCCGGTTATTTCCAGTAAAGTGGAATATGCATGTATTGCTTTGTCTTTTTCATACCGCTCACCTTGCTTGATATAAAAGTCATGTACCTCGTCCCAACTTTTTATTTTACCAGCATGTATTGAACGTATGAGATTTTTTACATTATTAGTGGGCATCAGTTGTCCCCCGATATTTGTCCATTGCTGACGTACAGGCTTCGACGGCAATACCTGGATTAATTTGGAAAAACTGCTTATGCCTGACTTTTCCATATAATCTACCAGTTGTGTAACGCCGTAATAGATTATCAGTTCCCTGAATAGCGAATAAGCACCGGCTACCTTTACTAATTGTGTTTTACGAGTGGCATTTTCAAATCCTTCAACTGTTATTTCCAGTTTGGAGACGATGTCCTTTTCATTTTGTAATAATTGTGCGCCCTTCTTCTGCAGTGCGGCAGTTGCAATCTTTTTATTATTTTTCAATGCCCATGCACTTGCCGTAGCTCGCTGCAATAATGGCAAAGCTTCTGCAATTTCATTGATGCTATCAGGTGCCAGGTAATCGTATTCTATTTTTTGCGTTTTATCACTTCTTTTGTCACGCGAAACGTATTTACTGGCATTGCGGGCAAGCGCATACATGTTGTAAAAAAAACCAGTAACCTGGCATTATCAGCAACCTGTTGTTGCTAACGTCATTACTTACCAGTGAAAATGGTATGGGTATATCCAGCTCGGCAGAAAAATCTCCCTTTGCAATTAAGGTAAAGCTCGCAAATCGCGAATTGTGTTTGAGGCTTACGCACAGGCCCGGCCAAAATCCCCGTCCTGCCAATAGTTCTCCATCTGCGCCCCTGGAATTGTGGTTGGAACCAATGGTTGCGCCAGCAGCCATATTGGTTTGACCCATAACGGTGGCCGCACACAGAAACGAATTATTATGGTGTTGCTCATGCGCCGGAAAGATCAGCGAATTGAGCACTTCGCAACAGGAGATCGTCGAGTTGTCGCCGAGATAGGAGTTAATAAGTCTTGCTCCGTACTTCAATTGTGAATTGGATGCCAGGAAAAAGCGAACAGCTTTTACGCCGTAAAAAATACGGCAACCAAAGCCGATGATGCCATTAACCAGTTCAACTCCTTCGCCAATTTGTGACTTGTCTTCGGGAGAGGAATTTATGGTAAGGTTTTTCAATTTATTGGCGCCTTTGATGTAGGCATCGCTACCGATCCACACATCTTTGATAATGCGGCTATTTTTAATTACAGTGCGATCGCCAATCTTGCCGTAGTAACCACGTTGGCGGTCGAATTTTTTTTCCGTGAATTCCTTGAACTTCTGCTGCAGTTTTTCATCATCACGGTATTTTGCCCATAGCCATGCATCGCCAGGAAGCATTCCGTTGAAAGGAAGTATACTGCGCCCGGCATTTTCGTTGCACACTTCAATCCACACACGTACCGATTCGGGTTCGCCGGCTTTAAGAATACCATTGCCGAATTTTGCATGATCGGTGGTAGCCAGTTCGTTGATATTTACAAGAATTACTTCATTGCCGATAATATAATGGCTTAAAAAATTGACTTTATCAATTACGACGTTGTCGCCGATATCGCAACTTATGATCGTGCTGTCGTATAAGCCAACAGGCAAACGAATACTATTAAATTCAAGAAAAAGCGGTTCTAGCTTACCAATGCGTACAAGCCCATAGAATTTGCAGTGCTGTACGAGTGATGGATTGAATGCATCCGATACCTGTACTTTGTCCCAATCATCCGACATGTTTCCATTGCGCACTAATATCTCGATTTCGTTGGCAGACAGTTTACGGTAGGTAATGCCGCTCCTGTTCTGCATGTCACGGAGATAGTATTCATTCTTCCCTTTAGGTATATATTGCTTTTCTACAAATCCATAGCCAAGACTTGCAATAGGACTTTTCTTGATTTGATTCATGAAGGAAATATGTTGGTTACAGCCAGTTCATTTGTGGTGAAAAGCGTTTTCAGTTCTCACATTACTCTACTGTTACTGATTTGGCAAGGTTACGTGGTTTATCAACATCACATCCTTTTGCAACACCGATATAGTAAGCGAGTAATTGCAGCGGGATTACACTAAGCATGGGTGCAAGTATTTCGTCAGCTTCCGGTACTATCATCACGTCTTCAGATAATCCTGCAGATACCTGGTCGCCTTCTGTTATTACCGAGATAACCCTGCCTTTCCTGGCTTTGATCTCCTGCATATTGCTAACCACCTTTTCGTGATAAGTATCTTTGGTGGCAACAAACACTACAGGCAACTGGTCATCGACAAGAGCGATGGGGCCGTGTTTCATTTCAGCAGCCGGGTATCCTTCTGCATGTATGTAGGAAATTTCTTTAAGCTTTAGCGCGCCTTCCAGCGCTACAGGAAAATTATATCCGCGGCCCAGGTATAAAAAGTCGCGGGCGTCTTTATATTTTTCAGCCAATACTTTTATTTTATCGCTGTGGTTAAGTGTCCAGGCTACTTTTTCCGGTATTTCTTCCAGTTCTTTCAACAGGTTGGAATAACGTTCATTTGAAATTGTGCCTTTTACATAAGCGATTTTCAATGCGATCATCGTCAATACGGCAAGTTGGGCCGTAAAAGCTTTTGTAGAAGCCACGCCTATCTCGGGTCCGGCATGTGTGTAAGCGCCCCCATGTGAAATGCGGGCAATTGAAGATCCTACCACATTTACTACTCCGAGAATAATGGCTCCTTTTTCCTTGGCTTTTTCTATTGCTACCAGCGTGTCTGCTGTTTCTCCACTTTGGGAAATAGCGATGATGACATCGCCTTTATTGATCACAGGATTCCGATACCGGAATTCCGAAGCATACTCCACTTCCACGTTCGTGCGGCAGAGCTCTTCAAAAATATATTCCGCTACAAGGCCGGCATGCCAACTGGTACCACAGGCAATCATTACAATGCGATTGGCATTGATGATCTGTTCGGCATACTGCTGAATACCGCTCATTGTAATGGTGCCGGCATTCGCATCGAGACGACCGCGGAGGCAATCGTATATAGTTTGAGGTTGTTCAAAGATCTCTTTGAGCATGAAATGATCGTAACCCCCTTTTTCAATAGCTGCCAGCTCGATATCGAGCTTCTGGATATAAGGTGTGATCTTTTCATTCCCGAGATTTTTCAGGATCAGCTCATCGGGTTTGACGATCGCAAGTTCATAATCGTTTACATACACCACTTCCTTGGTATATTCCAGCATCGGTGATGCATCGGATCCCAGGAAATGTTCGCCTTTACCAACACCGATTACCAGTGGACTTCCTTTTCGTGCTGCAATAATGGTGTCTGGATCTTCAGCGTCTATCAGCAGTATTACGTAAGCCCCGGTTACACGCTTGAGTGCGATGCGTACTGCTTCTTCCAGTGAACAATTATTGTTGGTTTTTATTTCCTCTACAAAATTCAAAAGCACTTCCGTGTCGGTATCACTTTTGAATTTGTACCCTTTCTTTTCCAGCTCACTCTTCAACTGGGTGTAATTTTCGATGATGCCGTTGTGTATCATCGCCAGTTTACCGCTTGACGACTGGTGTGGGTGTGCATTGCGATCGCTGGGCTCACCGTGTGTGGCCCATCTTGTATGACCAATTCCGATATGGGCGTGTAGATCCTTGCCTACAACCGTTTCTTCCAGTTCGGCAACTTTTCCTTTTTTCTTATAAACTTTCAGGCCACTGCCATTCTGTAAAGCAACTCCGGTGCTGTCGTAGCCACGGTATTCCAGGCGTTTTAAACCTTTAATAATAATCGGGTAAGCTTCTCTTGGGCCGGTATATCCAACAATTCCACACATACTGTGATTAATTTAATGCGGCAAAGGTATTGATTTCAAAACATGCAAACGTTTGATTGGTTGCAGTTTTATAGTTTTTAAAGATAGCTAAAAAGAAGTGACAGTTACCTGCAAAATCACATCCCAAATAGCAGATTTTCATTATGTAACGGCAATACCTACAAAAGCGTTCCGCTCAACAGGAGATAAGCGACGGACAAGTAAATAAGCACCCCCGTTACGTCCACAAGAGTAGCCACAAATGGGGTAGAGGA
>CBFGYO010000061.1:0-21939 GCA_965652975.1 uncultured Chitinophagaceae bacterium
GGTCAACCCTGGTCGGCTGAATCCCGGCTTGCACCGGAACACGTCGGCTCTACTTTTCGTTTATCCTGTTTTCCCCACCCCCGAGACGAGAGGGCATGTCTGCCAAAAATTTCATCACCCCACAGTATGCTGTCCCTATTTGAAGAACTTGATAGAACAAAAGTAAAGGAAACAGCCCTTTGGTTCCAAAATATCTAATAAATATTTTGAAATTATAGAAATTATTCAAATATTTGTGGGATATACTTAAAAAAATCTAAAACGGATGAGTAAAATGGCTGCAAAATTGAATTTAGACAAACTCGACCTCCAGATCATCCACCACATGATGGACAATGCCGAGATTTCTTATGCCGACCTGGGCAAAAAACTTTTCGTATCCGGCGGAACCATCCATGTCCGTATCAAAAAACTACAGGAAGCAGGCGTGGTTAAAGGTACAAAACTGAATGCAGATATACGCCTGCTGGGCTATGATGTAATCGCCTTCATCGGCATCTACCTCAAAGAAAGTTCACTTTATGATACGGTAGCGCGCGAATTGCAAAAAATGCCGGAGATCGTCCGCCTCAACTATACCACCGGCAACTATAGCATGTTTGCTGAAATCGTCTGCAAAGACATTTCACAACTCCGCTCCGTACTACACGATCAATTGCAAAAAATAAAAGGCATCGAGAGAACGGAGACGTTCATTTCACTGGAAGAAAGTTTTTCTCGAAATGTAAAAGTAATGTAGGACCAATGTGGAAATGTTGAAATGTGGAAGTGTGGAAATGTGAGAATCGATGTTCGTAGTGTCCTCGAATTAATAAGAACTTACTATATCGAAAATCCAATTTCCACATTTCCACATTTTCACATTTCCACATTTTTATGAGATTCTATCCATCGCTCGCCTTATTGATCCTTCTCAACCTGGTGATCAAACCAGTTTGGATCTTTGCGATCGACAGGAATGTGCAGAATACAGTAGGGCTCACGGAATATGGACTATACTTTTCACTTTATAACCTTTCAATTCTTTTCAGCTTTTTACTCGACTGGGGATTTACCTCCTACATTAATCGCGAACTGGCATTTAATAGCGACAATACGTATAGCTCCAAGCTATTCATTAAGTATAAACTCATTCTTTCACTCGTATATATCGCCGCAGTGTTTTTCTTTGCTCTGATCACCGGCATCACACAATGGGATATAGTGGCGGGTCTCGTACTATTACAAATATTTACCTCCTTCTTTCTTTTTTTCCGGGCGGGAATTACAGCCAGCCAGGATTTTCGAACAGACGCATGGTTATCGATTACTGATAAAACGCTGATGATAACACTTTGTGGCATCATGCTACTTTATCCAGCTATTGTCGGGCCAGTCGATATTCACCGTTTTGTATGGCTACAGGTGGGCTGTATGGCATTTGCAACAGCAATGAGCTTGTACCTGCAATATCAACGCAATTCAGTATGGGCGCCGACCAACACTTCTTCAGTCTCCTTCAAAAAAATTTTCAGACAGGCATGGCCCTACGCATTGATCATATTATTGATGTCGGTGCATTACCGGCTCGATGGTTTTTTATTGGAGCGACTACTGCCCGATGGCAAGATGCAGGCCGGTGTTTACGCTTCTGCGTATCGTTTATTAGACGCTGCTAATATGGCCGGTTTCCTGGTGGCATCTTTTTTATTGCCCATGGTAGCAAGGCGCGTCGGCGAAAAGCAGGAAATAGAAACGGTGGTCATGAACGTACGACACCTGCTAATGATCTATTCATTGGGCATCGCATGCATTGGTATTTTTGCTGCCCCCTGGCTCAACCAATTGCTCTATAATTTCACGAGCGATAATACCGTTGCCGTGTTACAATACTGCTTACCCGCAATCGTAGGATATTCACTTGTTCATATATATGGGACTGTAATGACGGCTACCGGCAATATCAGGGATTTTTGCACCATTACGGCCGGAGCTGTTGCGATTAATATCCTGCTTAACCTCCTGCTTATTCCAAAGGCAGGTGCCAAAGGCGCGTGCATCGCAGCACTGGCAAGCCAGTATTTTTGTGGCGTTGCGACAATGCTGTATGTAAACCGTAAGCTGAGAGTAACGATTCACCTGTCAAGCCTTTTGCTTTATTTCATCATCGCCGTCATCCTGGCTGCTATGCTATATTGGGGCCAGCAGTTGCCAGTGAAAATGATTTACCTCGTAAGCTTTGTTGCAATTACTGCCATAATCCTTATGATCGTCACGAAATTATTCAGACCTTCAGTATGGCTCAACTTTTTTCCTAAGTCACAAACCGGAACTTAATATGCCCGATATATTTTATTTAATCTCCAAATGGTGGAAACAGGTGATCCTGTTTGTTGCAATATGTACAGTACTGGTATTGGCAATCCTCCTGTTGCAAACAAAAAAGTACCTGGGTGAAGCCACAGCTATACCGGCTAATACAGCTTTGGCAGACAAGGCAAGGGTTTTCAATAATAATATAGAAGCACTATATTCTTCTGTTGGAACACCCGACGAACTGGATATGATACTGGGTACAGCGCAACTTGATACCATTTATCTTTTCCAGGCCGACAGTTTTGCATTGGCGAACTATTACAACATCTCTGGTACCAATGCAAGAGTAAAAGCAGCGCAGCGATTGCATCACCACACAAGTGTAACCAAAAGCGGCTATGGTGAATTGAAGGTGAAAGTGTGGGACAAAGACCCGCACATGGCAGCGCACCTTGCCAACGCAATTATGCAAAAATTGCAATCCATGCACCAGGCCGTGATTAATGAAAATAATATTTCCACTCTGGCTTCCTTACGTCTTTCGCAACAAAGATTGATGACATCCTTTGATAGTTCCTCAGTTCAGCCCGCCTGGAAGGAAGCACTTAGGATAAAGCGGCTTGAACAATACGAAGAGTTGATTAACGATTACAGCCTGATGGCCGACAGCCGGCCACTGGCATTACTTACGATTGAAAATGCAAGGGCGGCAATAAAACCCGATAAACCAAGAATCCTGGCAATTACACTTGCAACTTTTGCATTGTCGTTCATCTTTGCTTTGCTTGCTATTTTATTTATTGAAAAAACCAGAAAGCCGGGTGCGTGATGACAGTAAGCTTAAAAACCAGGCAGTTTATTTCGCTGTCAGTAATTTTTATACTGTCATTGGCTGTAGCTGTTTACCTGGAAAATTATTACCTCGTACTTGTTCCATTCGCGCTATTGTTGTTGTACGCCGCGTGGAATAATCCGCGGTTCATCTTTTTACTTCTACTTTTCTCACTTCCATTTTCCTTCGAGTATAATTTTACACCTCTACTGGGTACGGATATTCCCGACGAAGGGTTGATGCTCCTGGCAAGCTTTGTGGCGATTGCAGGGCTTATAAATAGTAAGGCCAGCAACACCCGGAATATTATCAACCATCCACTTGTCATACTATTGTTCCTGCACCTGGCATGGATTGTCATTACAGCGATAGTTTCCACCGATCACCTCGTTTCATTTAAATATGTTTTATCAAAGGGCTGGTATATTGGTGCTTTCGTGCTGGCGCCATTACTTATCTGGAATGATAAGCAAGATATAACTGTTGCTGCCAAAGTACTGGTAGCGGGAATTACCATTGTAGTGGTAATGATTATAATTAAACATTCCTTACTGGATCTCACCTTCGCCAATGTAAACGATGCGGTGAGCCCTTTTTTCAGGAATCATGTCAACTATTCCTCCATGTTGGTATGCCTGTTGCCTGTTGTATTTGCTTTTTATAGTGGTAGCAGGAGGTGGGTGCGAATATTTTTGATAATGCTTATAATGTTGCTGCTGGCTGCCTTATTTTTTTCTTATGCAAGAGGTGCCTGGGTGGCGATGGTAAGTGGCGCAATAGCATTACTGATGATTCATAAGCGCCGGATTGTTACCACATATATCCTCTGCCTTTTACTGGCAATTGGATTATTACAGTGGTTACGCGCTGATGACCGATATCTCCGCTATAGCCATCAGTTCAGTACTACCATATTTCACAAAGATTTCCGCGAGCACCTCGTGGCTACTTATAAATTAAAAGACGTTTCAACCGCCGAGCGATTTTACCGCTGGATAGCCGGGGTACGTATGGTAAAGGATAATCCACTTACCGGTGTAGGACCTAACACCTTTAACCAGCACTATAAGCCATATGCCATCCCTGCATACAAAACATGGGTGAGCGACAACAAAGAACACTCCACAATCCACAATTATTTTCTTTTACTAATCGTGGAACAGGGATTGCCGGGATTAATTTTTTTCATTGTACTACTTGGTGCTATGCTCTACTACGCACAATCAATGTATCATAGAGCTACGGACAGGATGGTTAAAAAAATCGCGCTTACCACAGGTGTAATGATCGTGATGATAGCTACTGTCAATTTCTTAAGCGACCTGGTGGAAACAGATAAAGTAGGAAGTCTATTCTTTCTTTGCCTGGCAGTACTGGTGGTAATAGATATGCAGGCAAGGCGTTCAAAGTCTTCCCCTCACATTCAAAGCATCTCTTAAACCATTGCCCAATAAATTAAAAGCAAGTACAAGAAGCATAATGGCAAAGCCGGGCGCGAGTGCCAGCATGGGATTTTGTGTAATGATGAAATTATAGTTTTCCTTGATCATCAGTCCCCAACTGGGTTGTGGAGGCTGAACACCGACGCCAAGGAAGCTAAGTCCAGCTTCAATAACGATGGCGGACGCAAAATTGCTGGCAGCAATCACCATCACCGGGCCCATTATATTCGGCCATATATGGCGCACAATAGTACGGGTATGCGAAAATCCTAACGCACGAGTTGCTTCAATATATTCCAGTTCCCTCACCGCCAATACCTGCCCACGTACCAGGCGTGCTACACTCACCCACATAGTGAGGCCCACTGCAATAAACACCTGCCAGAATCCTTTACCGAGGGCAAGTGTGATCGCAAATACTAGTAGAAGAGTGGGAATACTCCAGATAACATTGATGAACCACATGATCACATCGTCAATCCATCCACGGAAATAACCGGCAAGCGATCCGAGTATTAAACCAATCGTCAGCGAAATGAGGACAGTGATCAGCCCCACACTCAGGCTCACCCTCGTGCCTACTATCAATCGACTAAGGATATCACGGCCAAACTTATCAGTACCAAGAATAAATTTTTGCGACACCACGGGTGGCGTTGGTAAATCATCCAGGAGATAAGCCTGCCGCTCGGTCAAACCTTCATCGATATACTTGGCCACTACCAGGCTGTCGCCCTGTTGCTGGTAACTTGTAACAGGCACGAAATAATATGCATCTTCCTTGCCATCTACCAACCGTTTGAAAAAGCTGGTGAATGCGATGGTCTTTACCTTCTTTACCTTCAGAAAAGTTTGTGTATAGCCGGGTTTGGCGCCCCCAATTTCGAGAATGATCCTGTTGGCAAAAGGGGATGGGTCAGGCGCAATGAAATAGGCAAAGATGGCTACGAGGATTGCAAAAAAGATAATGATCAACCCGAAGATTGCTCCCTTGTTTTTTTTTAGCCTCTTCCAGGCAGCTTGTTGAAATGAAATGGAAGTAGTATTCACGAGCGGGGAAGTTAAGAAAAGAGATAAAAGATAAAAACTAAAAGATAAAAGTGGGGTTAGGTCGGAGGTTACCTTATTCGCTTTTTTACCACATAGGAGCATAGTAGCATAGACCCACACAGACCTTTTTTATCGAATAAGATAAATACTATGCTTACCTCTGCTTCTATGCTCCTATGTGGTAAAAAAGCGAAAAAGGCCAGACTCGAAATAACCACCTTAGTCTCTCACTTCACCTTTCTCCCCTTCCACTCATATCTTCCCAACTGCCCGAACAAACCTGAAATAATCGTATAAATTATATGCAATGGCTGAAACAGAAAGAAATATTTCGCCGCCCATTTTTTATTGAAGAAAGAAGCTACCGACATAAATAAGGGCAACTCCACTACGGTTTTTATAATCCAGGCGGCCAACAGCCATAACCAATACTGCGTATTCCAAAAGCCGAGCACTGCCAGCACCAGGAAGGAAACATTTACCAGGTACACCAGCAACAGTACTGGCAACAACCGTTTGTCGTCATACTTTGCAGCTTTGCTTGCCCACCTGATTCGTTGGTTGAAAAATTCACCCCAGCTCGTAGCAGGCCGCGTGGATACAATTGCGGAAGTGGATTTAAGGAAATGTGATTTGCCAGGAAAACCTGCGTTTATTTTATGCATTAGCAGCATATCATCTCCCGACGCAATGGCATCGATACCGGCAAATCCGCCCACGTCATAAAACGCTTTTCGTTCATAGCAAAGGTTGGCCCCATTGCACATGGATAAATGTTGACTGTGCACTGCAGCGCCGGTGATGCCCTGCAATACCATAAAGTCCATAGCCTGGAAAAGCTGCAATATGGTGGAATTGCATTCGATTACAACCGGTGCCGTTACAAACACCGCCTTTTTTTCTTCTTTGAATGCTGCATGGGTTGCCAGCCAGTGTGGCAAAGGATGACAGTCTGCATCGGTAGTGATAATCAGATCGCCTGTGGCTGCAGCTATGCCGGTTTCAATAGCTTTTTTCTTATAAGAATTGATTCCGCTTTCTTTCAGTTGCAGGAGACGGACAAGTGGAAAACCCTGTGCCATTTCCGCAGTAGAGTCCGTTGAATGATCATCGATAACGATTACTTCAAAGAGGTGCCGGGGATAGCTTTGATTTTCGATAGCGCGAAGAAGCGTACCAATATTCCGTTCTTCATTACGTGCCGGTATTATAACAGAAATCTTTTGTAACGACCTGATTGTGGAAGGGGGAGTGAAGAATGGAACCGAATTCCAGGTTTTTGCATAATACAGTACGAGGACGCTATAACAGGCAAATAAAAAAAGTATCAGGTAAATAATAATCACTTATGAAAATAAAGATTAAAACACGGACGCCCTTAAATATTTAGCGTTAACCTATGATGCGGTGAACAATTTGAAAAAGGGCAGGGTAATTTTCACTGATGTAACAGGTGAAGGATTTCACCCGCATACTTCTCATGCAAAACCTGGTGGCCGGCTGCTATTACCGTAATGCTGCATTGTGCCTCAATTCCTTTTTTGAATTTCTCACCTACCACCGAAAGAATAATACGATCATGCCTGCCGTACATCAAATGCACAGGGGTATTGAATTTTTTTATACTTGTTTTTATCTTTTGCAGGTTCGGTTTTAGTCTTCGTAAAGTGGTCCAGCGATCGTATAGCAATTGACGTACTTCACCATCACCGATATAAAAGTTGACGAACTTATAAATACTTGCATTCACCAGCTTTAATTTATTAAGCATTTTTAGCAGACCGAAAAACCATTGCGGGCGCTTCATAGTTAAAGAAAAGAGGCGGTTGCCGGCAACGGTTTGGGTAGCCAGCCAGTACCAGCCATTTACTTTCAAACCGTCGGGTGCCAGCAGCACGATCTTTTCAATGTGTGCAGGCATGGATTGATACAGGCTCAATGCTATTCTTCCACCCAGGCTATAACCGAGGAGCGATATCTTCTGCTGTTCCAGGCTCTGAACTTTTTCTTTTTGCAATATGGCATCAATGATTTGTCGCAGGTCCGTGTGTGTAAAATTCAAGCCCTCCTTCCATACTGTATTACCATGGTACGGCAGATCAATACAGTAGTAGCGGTAATAACCCGGATCGTATTTTCCCAGGAAGCTAAAACTGCGGGCGTCTTCTCCATATCCATGAAAGCATAACGCTACCCGGGCGCCCTGGCCATAACAGTAATAGCTGATTTGAGAATGCTTATACAAAAGCACCTTTTGCTCCATGTTTGCTTTTTTTGAGGGAAAATACCTTTGGCCTTTCCAAAAATAAGATTAATTTTGGATAGTTGCACAAACAACTATATGCCAAACAACCAATTTAAAAAAGGCGAACTCTATAGCTTTATTACCGGTAAAGCATCTACCGCAATTGCCAGGAGATTGCAGAAGAAATTCAATGCGGCGGGGCTTAACCTTACCATAGAACAATGGAGTGTTTTGTATCATTTATGGAAACAGGAGGGCATAAGTCAACAGGAATTGTGCAACGCCACCTTTCGCGACAAGCCGAGTATAACGAGATTGGTTGATAACCTGGAAAAGCAAAATCTTGTAAAAAGAGTAGCCTCGGAAACCGACCGGCGCATCAATCTGATATACCTCACCAAGCAGGCACAGAAGCTACAGGAAGAGTCGATGACACTAGCAGAAGAAACATTGAATGAGGCGCTGGAAATGGTGCCCGCTGATAAAATTGATGTGTGTAAGGAAGTATTGCAGATCGTGTACGATAATTTGAAATAATTAATTACCAGGTATGCGCATACTGCTGTATGCATTATTAAATCTAATTAAAAAATTTAAAACCATTTCATATGAGTGCAGCCACAGGAACAAAAACCGTATTAAAGGGTGGTGAATGGCTGGTAAAAGAATCATTACCTGCCGATACTTTCACTCCTGAAGATTTTGTTGAAGAGCAACTAATGATTCGCGACATGTGCGACCAGTTTCTCGATGCTGAAGTATATCCAATACTCGACAGGATTGATAACCTGGAACCGGGCCTTATGCAATCGCTGGTGAAAAAGGCGGGCGAACAGGGATTGCTTTCTGTGTCTTTCCCCGAAGAGTTTGGCGGGCTGGGTAAGGATTTTATCACTTCTACGCTCGTCAACGAATACCTTGGTGCAGGGCATTCTTTTTCTGTTGCTATTGCTGCGCATACAGGTATCGGCACACTTCCCATCCTTTATTTTGGTACGCCGGAACAAAAACAGAAATACATACCCAAACTTATAACGGGTGAGTGGGCCGGTGCATATGGGTTGACGGAACCAAATAGTGGCAGTGATGCGCTTGGCGCAAAAACTACTGCCAAGCTCAGTGATGATGGAAAATATTACCTGCTTAATGGACAAAAATGCTGGATCACCAATGGAGGTTTTGCACAGGTATACACGGTATTTGCAAAAGTTGATGGTGATAAGTTTACGGCTTTCATTGTTGAAAGAGGCACCGAAGGATTTACGCAGGGCCCCGAAGAGCATAAGATGGGTATCAAAGGTTCGTCTACTGTTCAGTTATATTTCCAGGATGCAAAAGTGCCGGTAGAAAATTTGCTTGGTGAAGTGGGTAAGGGACACAGGATTGCTTTTAATATCCTCAACATAGGAAGATTAAAATTGTGTGCAGCGGCTATTGGTGGTGCCAGGCGCGCTCTGTCTGGTACGGTGCAATACGCTAAAACCAGGGAGCAGTTTAAGCAGCCTATCTCCAATTTTGGAGCTATCAAGCACAAGCTGGCTGAGATGGCGATACAGGTATTTGTTGGCGAATCGGCCCTTTACCGTACTGCTAAATGGATTGATGATAAAGAGCATGAATTGCTCGATGCGGGCAAGCCATTCAACGAAGCCTTATTAGGTGCTGCAGAAGAATACGCCATTGAATGTGCCATGTTGAAAGTGTATGGAAGCGAAGCGCTCGACTATGTAGTGGATGAAGGCGTGCAGGTACATGGAGGTAACGGCTTTAGTGCAGAGTATAATATATCACGTGCATATCGTGATAGCCGAATCAATAGAATTTATGAAGGTACCAACGAGATCAACCGGTTGCTTACTCTGGATATGACATTGAAAAGGGCTATGCAGGGAAGGCTCGACCTGATGGGGCCTGCCATGGCAGTACAAAAGGAACTGATGAGTATTCCCGATTTTGGAAGTGACGATGAAGTTCCTTTTACAAAAGAGCGTAAAATGATTGCCAATCTTAAGAAAGCCATCCTGATGGTGTCGGGTGCGGCCGTGCAGAAGTTGATGATGAAAATTGATACCGAGCAGGAAGTACTCATGAACATTGCGGATATGGCGATTCATACTTTCAATGCAGAAAGTGTATTGCTAAGGGTGCTGAAGATGGTAGAGCAAAAGGGTGAGGAAGCAAATAGTTATTACCTGGATATTATGCGTACGTATTTATATGATGCAGCCGATTCAGTAAACAAATCCGGCAAGGATGCAGTGAATGCTTTTGCTGATGGCGACGAGCAGCGTATGATCCTTATGGGGCTGAAAAGATTCACCAAAGCTGAATCGTTCAACAGCAAGGACGCACGGAGAAGAATAGCAGATAAAATGATTACTGAGGGGAAATATTGTTTTTAGTTCCAGAGATCCTTATCGAAGTCGAATATGGCTGGCCTTAATGGGCCGGCCTTTTTTTCCTGGCTATATAGCTCAGAAAGTTCACGTCGTACAACTTTTAGTTCAGACAACCGTTTTACACGCTTTCTTTCAATAATAATTCCCGCACTCATCAGCAACGATGAAAACGTAGATACAAAGAAGTATACAAGAAAGGTGTTTTGAACATCCCGGATATCCAGCAAATAATACATGATATAGATGATACTGTAACATCCGTATGCGAAGAGCTGGGAAGCAGTAATCATCGCTTTGCCCGCTGCCTTGTGATGGGTAATGCTGATCTTGGCCTGGCGTACGAAGAAGATCAGGCAAAAAGTAAGTACGAGTAATATGCCGGGACCCATGATGATTGTTATCGCACGTATAGTAAAGCCATACGCAAAAACCGTGATCGCTTCAAATGCGATGAAGCCCAGGATCAGCAATTTCATTCTTTTCTTCAACTCGGCGGAAGTTCCAAAATAGGTAAGGAAGAAGAGCATGAGTGGCGCATCGAGAAGATTATTGGTAATACCATAATAATGGGTAAAATCATCAGAGATGGTAATATAACCTTCCGTTAAGAGGTTGTAGCCTGCAACAATCATGTAGTAAAACAACAAAGCAGGAAAGCTTCTGTAACCGGCTACACCAGTTGCAAGCATCGTTATTATAGGTAATGATAAGGCCACTGTGGAAACGAGACCCATCACATCATTCCAGTTCATACGCAATGTTTTTCTTCAGGATAAGAGTTGCAACAAAAACGTGTTTGCGTTTTTTTGCTACTGCAATATAAACGGGAATAAAGTTCGCATAGTGCTTAATTGTAATGGTTTACATAAAAATTCAGTAAA
Organism: uncultured Chitinophagaceae bacterium; assembly: GCA_965652975.1. Classification (GTDB taxonomy): domain Bacteria; phylum Bacteroidota; class Bacteroidia; order Chitinophagales; family Chitinophagaceae; genus CADEDV01. Next base: position 11,145 of record CBFGYO010000061.1, read on the forward strand.
AGCGACTTTCTTCTTAGTAATAATACTGAAGGCCCCTTCAAGTGGTTTTATGTGATCTAAAAGGTATGTTACGATAACGCCGTTTAGGTTTCTGTGACAAGGCAGAAAAGCCGTAAAAACCCTATTGTTCGGGAAAGGCTTCGCCCCGATGACAGGTTTTGCATGTGACCGTTTTTAGGTACTCAGGTCTTACACTTTTGTCGAAGTAGAAATAGGTTTTATTGATGTGAATATTCATCCGCAACATCTTGCGGGCTTCTTCCTTCATGGGTTCGGTGTCGGCTGCGAAGTCAAGGCTGTCCGGAAAATTCTTCACCGGTACATGGCAAAATTTACAATTTACTCCCAGTGCCTCGTTGTAAGAATGCATTATACTATCCAGCATTTGATCACTAATGTCTTTAGGTAATATCTGCAGATTCTTATGTTTAACGTTTGGCGCCTGTATGGCGGCTACGCCAAGTATTACAAACCCCGCAAAAAGGGTAATGACCATAAGCTTATTAATGTGCATCATGCTGTAGTATTTGTATAGAGAAAGATAATAGATTATTGACGCAGATTCGGAAAAATACGTTGGGAGCAATATTCAGGTTTCGTTACATATATTTCCCCAGTGCTGAAAACATTCCACACAAAAGGAGTTGCAAACCAGTGAAGTAGCCGATGGCACGGTTTTGAATGTTTTAATATAAAATGGTTGTATGAATAAGTTTATTAGAACACTGCCAGTCTTGTTTTTCGGTTTTTTAGTTTCCCTAACCGCTTTTGCCCAGGACAAAAAGGTTGATATAACTATCGGCACGGAAAAGAAAGATAGTTTCTTCACCCAGCCGTGGGTATGGGTTGTTGGCGCAGCTGTATTTATTTTATTGTTAGTGGCTATTCTCAGGAGTGGTAAGAGTAGTACGGAATAAGGAAACTTGAGCGTAGCATATGAAAACTGGAAAGGCCGTCCGTGAGGGGGGCCTTCTTTTTTATCTTCGAGCTTCGGTCTGCGGGCGGGTCATTATTATTATCTATCGCTAATTTCTGCTGCGGCGGCAGCATCGATAAACCAATGGCAATTTCCATTATAAGGTTGAATCAATTGTGCGGGGTACAGTTCGGGATCGTGATTGCCATAGAGAATACTATTTACTGCAACGGCTTTATCAGCACCACTTGCCAGAAACAGAATACTTGCTGCTTTATTTACTACCGGGGCAGTGAGCGTAATTCTATACATTTCCTGCGCTTTTAAAAAGAATGAAGTCACCCATTTAATTTTTTCATGCAGCACCGGTAATCCCGGAAATAGTGAAAGTGTATGTGCGTCGCCGCCAATACCGAGCAACACAAGATCGAAAGTGTGCGTTTGCTTATCAAAATAAGTGTGCAGGAGTTTTTCATAAGCACTCGCTGACTCATGTGGAGCAAGATCAGTACGCATTACATGCACATGGTCTCTTTGTACCGGCACCTTATCAAGAAGGCTTTTGTAAGCCATGGCTGCATTATTTCGCTCATCTGTAAAAGGAACGAAACGTTCATCGCCCCAGAAAAAATGGACTTTGCTCCAGTCGATGTTTTTCGAATACTCCTCTGTTGCAAGCAACTCATATATTCTCTTAGGCGTAGTGCCGCCGGACAATGCAATCGCAAACCTTTCCTGCTTTTGTAAAACATCCTGGATATAATTCGACATCCAGGTAGCGGCGTGCCTGCTTAGCTCCTCAACGGTATTTGCAACGTAAGGCTCCATTTATTTTGCTACTGGTTTTTTATTTTTTTCCGCGGGAAGCGTAGCCCAATGATAACCGTCTCGTGCAATCAGCGCTTCTGCATCTTCCGGTCCCCAACTATCCGGCGCATAATTTGGAAAACCCACGGCCATTCGCGCTTCCCATGCCTGCATGATGGGTGTAATGACTTTCCAGGCCGCTTCTACCTGGTCGCCACGCATAAAGAGTGTTGCGTTTCCTTCAAGCACATCTTCCAACAAGGTTTCATAAGCTTCAGGTTCTTTGCCATCATATGCGTCGGCATAGCTAAACACCATGTCTACAGGGTTCAGTATCATTTCAGGTCCTGGTTCCTTGGCCTGGAAGCGAATGCGTATATCCATTTGGGGTTGGATACTGAAGGTGAGTTTATTTGCCCGCCAGGTAGTTGCTGCCTCCTCAGGAAAAGAATATTTCGGTGCATCTTTGAACTGGATCGTTATCAGCGTTGATTTTTCATGCATGTATTTACCGGTTCTTACATAAAACGGTACTCCCTGCCATCGCCAGTTGTCTACAAAGAACTTCACCGCTGCAAATGTTTCAACGTTAGATTCCGGATCGATACTTTTTTCCTGCCGATAACCAACCACCTCATTTCCTTTTAGCCAGCCGGACGAATATTGCCCGCGTACAGCGTACTGGTGTACTTCTTCTTTATTGATTCTCCTGATAGCGTTCAGCACATCTACTTTTTTATTCCTCACCTCATTTGCGTCAAATGAAATTGGCGCTTCCATTGCCACCATGCATACGAGTTGCAACACATGGTTTTGAACCATATCGCGCAATGCTCCCGCCTGTTCATAATAACTTCCCCGGTCTTCCACCCCAACAGTTTCGGCTGCCGTGATTTGTACATGTTCGATATAATGGTTATTCCATACCGGTTCGAACAATGCGTTTGCAAACCGGAATGCAAGAATATTCTGCACCGTTTCCTTCCCCAGGTAATGATCGATACGAAAGATTTGTTCTTCTTCAAACATGCTGCTTAGCAACTTGTTGAGGTCATGTGCACTTTGCAGGTCATGCCCAAACGGTTTTTCAAATACCATGCGCGTGGTCTTTGAATTGATACACATCTTTTGCTCAGAAAGTTTTTTAGCGATACCGGGTGCCAGTTGAGGCGCCACCGCCAGGTAGAAGATCACGGTGGGCTGCACATTCCATTCCTTTGCCTTTTCATTTATCCATCCCGTCATTTTTTCATACGGTGCATCAGCCAGCAGGTCCATCTCGTGATAAGTAATGAGTGGTGCAAATTCCGCCCAGTGTTTATCCATTTCATGATTGCGACGGGAAAATTTTACTACACCTTCCTTTAATTTGTTCCTGTATTCATCATCATTCGAAAATGGCGTACGCCCAACACCCACCACTATGAATTGTTCCGGCAGGTAACCGTCGATATACAGGTTGTACAACGCGGGTATCAGTTTGCGTTGTGCCAGGTCGCCACTTCCCCCGAAAATAAACAGTATGGTCGGAGGCAAATTGTTTTTATGTTTCATGCAATAATGTGCTTTTTAAATCCAATAAACTTCTTAACCTTCATTCCATTCGGTGTGAAAGCTTCCTTCCCTATCTACCCGCTGGTAAGTATGGGCGCCAAAAAGATCGCGTTGGGCCTGCACCAGGTTTACCGGCAACCTTTCCGAAGTATATGCATCGAGATACGCCAGCGAGGTCATCAGGGCAGCGGCCGGAATATTAGCCGCGGCGCATAGTTGAACTGTTTTGCGTAAGCCCTTTTGTTTTTTCTTTACAAGCGATGCAATTTTTTTATCTAATAGTATATTGGCAAGATTGGGTTGTTTGTTGAATGCATTCGTAAATAGTCCAAGCATGGACGACCGGATTATGCATCCACCGCGCCAAATACGTACTACGTCGTGCAACGGTATTTCCATTTTCCTGGTGGCAGAAGCTTTTTGTAACATCGATAATCCCTGGGCATAAGCGAGCAGCATGGCAGTAAAAAGCGCATCTTCTACCTGTGCAGCAATTTTATCTTTATCGCCACGCACCGCTTTTACCGAAGTATTAAAGACGGAGGCAGCAGCCAATCTTTCATCTCTTATCGCGGAAAGGTCCCGCATGGCAACTGCCATATCTATTACCGGTACGCTCACAGGAAGATCCATTGCCTCCTGCGAAGTCCATTTGCCTGTACCTTTCGACCCGGCTTTATCCAATATTACATCTACCAGCATGTTGTCGGTGAGTTGATCTTTTTGTCGGAAGATGTCGGCAGTGATCTCAATAAGGAAGGATTGAAGTTCTCCTTCATTCCACTTTTTGAAAGTTGAATGCAATGCTTCATTGTTAAATCCGGCACCTCGTTTCAATAAATCATAGCATTCACTTATCAATTGCATGATAGCATATTCTATACCGTTATGCACCATTTTTACATAATGGCCGGCAGCATCCTTACCCATATACGCTACGCAGGGCTCATCATCGACTTTGGCAGCAATGGCTTCGAGTATGGGCTTTAACGTATACCATGATTCTTTGTCACCTCCTGGCATAATGCTTGGACCGCGTCTTGCACCATCTTCACCGCCACTTACACCCATGCCGATAAAATGAACCTGTTTATTTTTAAGTTCATTGATTCTTCGTGATGTATCGTTGAAATGAGAGTTGCCACCATCAATAATAATGTCGCCTGGCTCGGTCAATGGTAACAGTTCTGCTATTACCGCGTCCACAATAGGGCCTGCCGGTACCAGCATCATGATCTTTCGCGGTGGTTGCAATAGGCGGATCATCTCTTGCAGGTTGATAGCAGTTTTTACTGTTGTACCCGAAGTAGCGGCATCTTCCAACAATTTCCCCTTTACAGGATCCATGTCAAAACCAATTGCAGCAAAGCCATGATCGGCAATATTTAAAAGAAGATTGCGGCCCATGGTACCCAAACCGATCATGCCAAAATCGAATAATTTATTGCTCATGACAAAGGATTGTAATTGAAATTAGATAAAGCAATGGCAAACAGGATGGCAGATCGTTAGACCCGAATGCAAAAATAGCATCGTTGAAGTCAATGGGAGCTGAAAAAAACTATTTTTTACTGGAGATATATCACCTGATCCATCGTTCAAAAAATTCCCAGGTACGCAACATCTGGTCAATCCTCTGGCGATTATTGCCACTGCGGGTAATCTCGTGCGTGGCACCGGGGTGTCGTACATATTCCACCGGGCGGCCCAGTGCTTTCAGGCTGCGGAACATCATTTCACTTTGAATTACCCCGGTACGCCGGTCGTTTTCGCCGTGAAAGATGATAAATGGCGTTTTAATATTCTGCACATAATTGATGGGTGATTCTCGTTCCAATATAGCCTTCGTAGTATTTTCCCATGGATAGCCACCAAAATAATTTGGTACAAGTCTCCATGCATTTCCCTCACCAAAAAAAGTTTCAAGATCGTATACCCCGCGCTGCGCACATGCAGCTTTGAATCGTTGATCGTGCGCGATGATCCAGGCTACGAGGTAGCCAGCATAAGAGCCGCCAGTAATAAGCAGTTTGGATGTATCGGCCCAGCCCTCAGCAATTGCTTTATTCAAAGACGTTAATACATCACTGGTAGGCCCGGCTCCCCAATCATTCACATTTGCTCTTAAAAAATCAAGGCCGTAACCACTACTTCCACGCGGATTGCAATACACCACGCCATAGCCTTTGCTACAGAAATATTGGTACTCATGCCACATGCTGCTTTCGCCAGGTCCCCACATGGCAGACGGCCCTCCGTGAATTTCCAAAAGCAAAGGATATTTTTTACCCGCTTCGTAGTTAGAGGGTTTCATGATCCAGTATTCAACTGTCTGGCCCTTGGTATTGGTAAATGTTTTCTTTTCAGGGAAAGAAAGCCTTTTTTGCTTTACCCATTCGGTATTTAAACTGGTAACCAGTTTAGCATTGCGTGCAGTAGCATCTGCTATGTATAGTTCCGACGGATTAGCCACCTCATTTTTCGCAAATACAAGTTTATCATCCACCAGGTCGAATGCAGCGATACCACTGTTATAATCCGTAAGCTGTTCTACTTTTTTTGTTGATACCGAAGCGCGATAAAGTGGCACCCCGCCATTGCTGGCCGAAGTGAAATAGATATAATTTTCATCATTGCTCCAGGTAAGGCTTCCTTTATTGCGATCGAAGGGAATATCCGTAACCGTCATATTTGAACTATTGAGCGATACAATAGCAAGTGTGGGAATGCTTACAAAGGAGGTTGGTCCGTATTGAAATGCCAGCCATTTGCCAGAGGGAGATACAGCAGGGGAGTTATAATTTTTTCCTGCAGCACCTAATATTTTTTTGAAATCACTTCCGTCAGCATTGATGGTGTAAATCGACATTTCTAGCGAACGGTTAGGATGTTGCAACGAGTCGGGATTTACAGCAAGGATAATTTTTTTGCCATCTGGTGTAAAGTCGGCGAAATTATAGCTATAAAATCCCCGCGTAAGCAGTTTTGGCTTGTTATCCACTTTGACATCAGTGATGAAAAAATGATTGAAGTTCAGGTCAGGATTTACGTCGGTTTCGTCCTGGAATTGCAGTTTATTAATTACCCTGGCTTTGCGGTCGACAGCGTTATTTTCAAGATAGGCCCGCACTTCCTCCAACGATCCGTCTGGATCTGCTTTGGCATTGGTGGTGAGAAACTGTTGATTTTTTTCAAATCCTGGTTTTTCAATCGGCCAATTCGGAATTTCTTTGTTTGGATTGAGCGTACTGTCCTTTAAAAGATCCTTCAACGGGATGTTCGCTGAAAAAAGCAATTGCTTTCCATCAGGGCTCCATTTTGGAGCACCCGCGCCATATTTGAATTTGGTAAGCTGAATGGCTTCGCCTCCATCCAGGTTCAATAAAAACAATTGCGCCTTGCCATCTACTGCCCGAACAAATGCAATTTGTTTACCATCCGGGCTAAAAGCTGCCTGCGAAGAGTTTTCTTTTGTGGTCAATTGTTTTGGGGCCGTGCTGCCATTGGTAGGTACCAGCCAAAGCTGGGTTACATATTTATATTCCCATTTGGTGTCGCCATCGGGTTCGATCTGAGTAACTGTATAAACCGCTTTGCTACCGTCTTTACTGAGCGAAACACCTCCAACTGTTTTGATTCGCAGGAGGTCGGTAACCTTTACGGGGTCAGTTTGCGCCTGGACTGCAGTAAACAGGAAGGAAAAAGATGCCAGGATAAAAATTCGGAGCATGAAATAGATTTAGGGACTGAATGTACGGGTTTCATGCAAAGACGCAAAGAATCCAAAGTTGCAAAGGGTTATAATTTTTTCTCATATAGCTTCCTCGCCTGCGCCCATGGCGCCTTTGCGAGAACCGTCTCTAGCTCCTACCTTTTTATTCACTAAATTTGTAGGCAATTATTTATCATGAGTGATATAACTACAGCCCCGCCACTTACCGCCAAGGATTTTTCAACTGACCAGGAAGTACGCTGGTGTCCTGGTTGCGGCGATTACTCCATTTTGGCCCAGGTTCAAAAGATAATGCCGGGGCTGGGTATAGCACGCGAGAATATTGTGATCATTTCAGGTATCGGTTGCAGTAGCCGTTTCCCATATTACATGAATACGTATGGCATGCATTCAATTCATGGAAGAGCTACGGCAGTAGCATCCGGGTTGAAGGCAAGCCGTCCTGAATTAAGTGTATGGATCGTTACCGGTGATGGCGACGGACTGAGCATTGGGGGTAATCATACGATTCACCTGCTTCGCAGGAATTTTGATGTGAACATACTGTTGTTCAACAACCAGATCTATGGATTGACAAAGGGACAGTACTCACCTACTTCTGAAGAAAACAAGGTTACCAAGTCCACACCCTTTGGAAGTATTGACCATCCTTTCAACCCCGGCGCATTGGCGTTGGGCGCTGACGCCACCTTTGTAGCACGCACAATGGATCGTGATCCCAAACATCTACAGGCGATGCTGTTGAGAGCACATGGTCATAAGGGAGCTTCCTTCCTGGAGATATACCAGAATTGCAACATTTTTAATGATGGTGCTTTTGAAATATTCACAGAAAAAGGATCCAAGCCACAGGAAACTTTGTTTCTCGAGCAGGGAAAACCATTTTTGTTTGGACCTAATAATGATAAAGGCATCAGGCTTGATGGATTTACGCCCCGTGTAGTAAATCTTTCCGATGGCTTTAGTGCCGATGATTGCTGGATACATGATGAACATGATATGTACAAGGCGCAGATACTGGTAAGGATCTTCGATGATCCGCGGATTGAAGGGCATTTACCAAGACCCTTTGGTGTTTTCTTCCAAACAAACAGGACCTGTTATGAAGACCAGATGAAGGCGCAGATCGATGAAGCTATGAGCCGCAAACCGGCTGATCTCGATAAATTGTTAAGGGGTAACGAGGTTTGGACTATACAATAAGGCCAGAGATAAAAGATAAAAGTTAAAAGATAAAAGTGGTACCAGTTCGGAGCTTCGAACAGATACCACTTTTATCTTTTATCTGCTTTTGGCGTTAAAACTCAAGAAGTGGCCAGTTCTTTCGCAGCATTTGCAAAAATCTTTTTCTTCTTATTCTCATACCACCATTTAGGCACTGCTTTTTTCATCATTGTATCGATGCTGCGCATTCCAAAAAGGTTCCAAACGCCTTTGAGTTTTCCTCCCAGCGAAGGTTGGAGCGCACGCAGGCTCATGGCAAATCCACTTTCGAGATATTCCATATGATGCCAATATCCCGCAGGCATAAAAAGTGTATCGCCAGGTTCAAGAATGAAGTCAAATCCTTCTGCAAGCTTTAGTGCAGGGAATTTATCATAATCCGGTGTGCCATTTTGCTGGTAATAGTGAGAGAAGTCAGCCATACTCAATACTTCGAAAGGCTTGCGGTATAATTTATATTGCTCTTTGAAGGGAAACATCAGCACTCTTTTTCTTCCTGCAAATTGTGTGTGGAGGATGTGCGATAGGTCGATATCGAAATGCATATGCGTAATGCTGGTGGCGCCGCCGGTAAACAACATCGGGTATTTTTTCACAAATCCTTTCATCAGGTGATCGGGCCAGGTAAAATCATTGATCAGTTCCGGTGCGTGATCAAAAATATTGAAGAGAAATATGCGCCAGCCAGCCGGGCCGCTACTGATCATATCTATATACTCGCCGAAAGTCTTGTAATCATCAGCTTTATTGATGGGCGTGTAAGCATCGCTTTTTACATTATTATAAAGCGGCACTTTTTTATCACCAACGAGTTTTTTGAAATATTCCCAGTTCCATTTAGTGTAAGCGGGCCATTGTTTAGCAAGATTTTTGATGACTACAGGAGTACCCGGTTCATAATATTCCTTCCTGAATACTTCGGGATCGATGCTGTCAAAAATGGCAACCGGTTTCAAATGCATATCAAGACAAACTTAATTAGCTGCCAAATTACAATTTGTCGTGCAAATGATCACCAGGAACAAACAGTTTTGGCAAAACACTGTATTTTTAAACCCAGGTGCACAGTATGCTCATTCAAATTCATCCAGACAACCCGCAGCCACGATTAATCAGGCAAACCGTCGACATACTCCGCCAGGGTGGAATAATAATTTACCCTACGGATACTATTTATGGCCTTGGGTGTGATATATTCCAACATAAGGCAATAGAACGAATAGCCCGTATAAAACAGGTGGACCCGCAAAAGGCGCAACTTTCCTTTGTTTGTTCCGATCTTAGTCACCTTAGCGATTTTGCCAAACAGATACCCACTTCCACTTACCGGTTACTGAAAGAATACCTGCCGGGGCCCTACACATTCATTTTGCCGGCAAGTAAAATGGTACCCAAAATTTTGCAAAGCAAAAAGGATACAATTGGCTTGCGCATACCCGATAATAAGATCGCCCAGGCTATTGTAAAAGAACTGGGCCGACCCATACTCAGTGCATCATTGCCGGGCGAATTGATAGAAGATTATACCGATCCGGAAGTGATGTATGAAAATTTTATGAAAGAAGTCGACATCATTATCGACGGCGGTATGGGTGGCAGCATCCCCTCTACCATCATCGACTGCACAGGCGACGAACCGGTAGTGACGAGGGAAGGATTGGGGGAGTGGAGACCATGAGTTCAAGAGATAAAAGTTAAAAGATAAAAGATAAAAGTTGTACTTAATCGGATTCCCCGACTGGATACAACTTTCATCTTTTATCTTTTAACTTTTATCTTCTATGCCCCGTGTGATACCTGCACAGGTGAGATAATCTGTACTGGAATATTATTAATAAGGGTAGTTTCGACATTTTGCATTAAGTCCATTTCCTCCTCTTCAAACAAACTTGCCTGGGTAGGATCTATCGCAAAACTTTTTCGGTGATAACGGCACAGCCCATGCGACTGGATGGCTGCCCGGTGTTCGGGTGTGCCATATCCTTTATTACTTTTCCAGTTGTAATGGGGAAATTCTTTGTGCAGTTGCTTCATGTATGCATCCCGGTGTGTTTTAGCGAGTACACTTGCAGCAGCGATGCTGGCATAAATGCCGTCACCCTTGATAATACATTCGTGTTTCAGTTTCTTATACGGCGTAAATCGGTTACCATCTATAAGTAACATAGATGGTTTCTTTCTTAATTTATCCAATGCCAGGTGCATGGCTTTGAAAGAAGCACGAAGAATATTGATCCTGTCTATTTCATCATTGTCAACCATCGCAACTGCGTAAGCGATAGCATGTGCTTTGATAAACGGTTTCAGTTCATTCCGCTCTTCGGGTGTCAATTGTTTGCTATCATTCAATAGAGGATGACAAAAATCCCTGGGAAGAATAACTGCTGCAGCACAAACGGGACCTGCATAGCAACCACGGCCGGCTTCATCGCAGCCGGCTTCAATTAATTGGTCCTGGTAATACGGAAGCAGCATCGGCACGCAATATCATAAATTATACAGAATAAAAATTGGCTGTTGAAAACTTGTACGCCTAACTTTGCCCCGCTATGACAAAAGCA
>CBFGYO010000062.1:0-21879 GCA_965652975.1 uncultured Chitinophagaceae bacterium
ATTGCCGACACAGGATAACTGCCCTGGAAATTGGAGTTATCAAAACATTCGATATGCACGGGTAGCTCCGTCAATTGTAGGTCCTGTTGTAATTGCTGCAGCAAATTATATTTGTCGGCCTGCTTGATGCCCAGCTTTAGCCGTTCCTTGCTTTTCAATTCATCCAGGAAATGGTTTACGTTCTTTTCAGATAATTCCAGTAGCTTTTTCTTATCACCACCCTTCGGCACCGTTACCTGTACGCCTTCCTGTGGGTATTCTATTTCAAATGGAACGATGATCTCCGGCGCATCACTATTGAAAGTCACACGCAATTGCGCCACTGAAAAACTTAGAATCTCTTCAGTTGATTCATCGAGGTGCGTTTCTACCTGCGTAGTCTGCGTTTGCACAATCGTGCCACCGCGAACCATCAGGTAATTTACATAAGCAATATCTTTTTCCTTGAACAGGGAAAACACATCCATATCACTCTCTCTTGCAGTCGCTATTACCGAACGCGACTGATAGTTTTCCAGGAATTCTATCTTCTTGCGGGTCTGTTCCGCTTTTTCAAAAGCCAGGTTTTGTGCATAGGATTTCATTTCATCTTTGAAATGACGGATTACCGGTGTTAGATTACCACGCAAAAGATTCTTAAGCTGGATGAGGTTGTCGCGATAATTTTCTTCCGTTTGTAAACCTTCACAGGGTCCTTTACAGTTGCCCAGGTGATATTCCAAACATACTTTGAATTTGGATTTGGCAATATTACCCGGTGTGAGATTCAGGGAGCAGTTACGCAACTGGATGGTCTGTTTGATAAACTCCAGCAACTCCCTTACTTTTTTTACAGAAGTGTAAGGTCCCAAATATTCAGAGCCATCATTTATCCTGTTGCGCGTAAGGTATACGCGGGGAAAGGGTTCATTTTTTATAACGATAAAAGGATAGGATTTATCGTCCTTCAAATTGATATTGAATCGTGGCTGGAATTGTTTAATCAGGGAATTCTCCAACAAGAATGCATCCTGCTCCGAATTCACGATGGTAAATTCCACGCGCGCGATCCGGTTTACAAGTTCGTGTGTCTTATAACTGGTGAGCGTTTTGGTAAAATAAGAAGCGACCCGCTTGCGTAGACTTTTGGCTTTACCTACATACAATAATTCATCGCGGGCATCAAAATATTTATAAATGCCCGGCTGATGGGGAATGGTAGAGGCTATATGTTGGAATTCTGTTGATGTCATTGATTTTCTTCCGGCTCATTCCACACGACCTTCATCGTCCTGATTGTTTCGTCCTGGCCAGCGGCCTGTTTTATCGTAGTTACCTGGAAGCTCCGATCCACCTGCCAAAGCATTCTTTTTTGGACGATGCTGTCCCTGTTATTGACCAGGTAGTCGATGATAATACTTTTTATTTTATCGCCACCAGGGTTGGGGGTGATAAGAATTTCTTCACGTTGGATTACTGAATTGGCTGCTTTCAGTGGCTGGTAAGTAATTACGACTGTATTCATCTGTTCATCAAACCGCGTGTCTTCGCTAAAATTATCCTGCATTTCTCTGCTTGCGATATCGGGTAGCTCCAGGAAATCACGGGCGAGGGTGCGGAATTGCTCCCTATGGATGAAAGCGGTGTCAGTACGGATGCTATCGATAATGTCGAGTCGCTTTATGGAATACAGCGAGGTATCAACGGCCGCCACCTGGTTCCTGATGATGGATGTGATGGATACATACTTTTTTTCTGGTCCGGCTTTCTTGGTTTTGCAGGAAAGTAGGATTAAACATGCCAGCAGGGCATACAATGATAGTTTCATGGGTTAAAATTAGCGCAAACAGGATTTAAATAAATATCCCGGCATGTAAACCAGCCGGGATATTTTAAGCAAAGCGAGCAGTTAGTGTCGGTTACTTGTTCAATAGAACACCGACTTTTAAACCAAAATCAAAAAGGTTTTCTTTAAGAGGGTATTGATCCTCGAAGCTTGATCTGATCTGGTAGCGAACCTGTGGACCGATCTGCCATTCCGTTTTACCCGCTGTGTAACCTACGAGTGCTTCAAACCCGGTATTCATGTTCCAGCGGCGTATCAATGATGGCACTTCTACATAGTTCTTGTAATCTGTTGACAGCAGGTAAGCCCGATCAGTTATGATATAAGTTGGCTGAATAGTACCCGCAATGGCGAAATAAGTTGATTTTTTACTTGGGAACTTCAGTTCAACACCTAAAGGAATGGAAGCTGAATAGTATAAATTTTGCAGCCAGTTAGCACGGTTGCCGTTATAATTACGATAGATTGTTTCCTGCGAAATAGAATTCGTACCTGTACCGGCATCCAGTGCAATGGTAGCAATTTCACCAGGATTGTTGTAAGCACGGATATCATACCTGCTGATATTGAATTGAAGGCCCGCCCTTAACAATATCGTTTTTGATAATGCATATTTAGCGGCAACGCCTACTTCTATGCCGATATCGGGTTTATGAGTTACCGCAGTGTTTACATCACGGTATGCAACGGAAGCGGGAACGGTACCGGATGAAACGGCTGAACGTAAAAACGCTTTGTTTTCTGACAATTTTCTATAGCTCACATTAGGTGCTATATATAGCTGTAGAGAAATTCCTTTGCCACTGCGTGGTCTCCGATAGCTGTTGATTACACTTTCTATTGTCATCGGGTAAAGTGGAACTTCCTTTTCCACCACCGGACTTACAGCTATGGAAGTTGAAGTACTCAGTACCTCATCGGCCACGATAGCTGGTGCAGCTTGTGATTCTACTGCCGTAGCTGCCGTCAAAGGCACAACCAGCCCGGAAGTGATGTGATCGGTCAACGAAGATGTGTTATTGACAATCGAATGAGTTATTGCGGAATTGTTGTTTTCCTTGAACGATGTAGTCGGTTGTGTTTGTAAAGCGATGTCAGAAATACCCGTTACGAATTTAGCCGCGTCAGCAATTGATTGTTGAACGTCCACGGGGCTTTTTGAAGGATAGCTATAGATCTGTGGGCCGCTTACAATAGAATTTGCTGTAGAAGTATTCTTGTTGTCCGTTCTTACAGGAGTAATTACTACAGGAACTGATACAGCGGTTTTTTCGGATGCAGCCGGACTAACGGTAGTATGTTGTTTTGTAGCAGGATTAGAAAGCATTACCCAGGTAACTCCGGCACCTGTAAGTAGCAGTAGCAACGCCAGACCCAGTCCATACCATCTGCGCCGTGTGTGGAGCGCATTATCAATGCCCTTCCAAACATTTTCGGATGGAAACATCCTGTATTGGTCAGCGTTCTGTTTGAGAAACTGCTCAAAATCTGTGTTATTGTTTCTGCTCTCCATAACCAGTCAGTAATTTAGGATACGAATTATTTTTATCTCTGGCTAACGGCGGCAAGCCAACCCGTTTGTTCTTTTGATTTCTGCAATATCCTTTTCCTCACTAATATATCTTCGAGCATTGCTTTTGCCCGGGTGTACTGACTTCTGCTGGTACTTTCTTCAATATCCAGCATGTTTGCAATCTCCCGGTGACTGTAACCTTCCACAGCGTATAAGTTGAGCACGGTACGATAACCTATCGGCAAAAGGCGGATACATTCTACCACTTGTTTGGCCTGAATGATCGCCGGCACACTCTCTTCTCGTACCTGTACTGCGGTGGCGTGGATTATATCGACACTTTCATTGAACTTCTTATTCTTTTTCAGGATGTTGATGCAGGTATGAACTATTATCCGCCTTATCCAGCCTTCAAATGCCCCGCGGTTCTCAAAGGTGTGCATCTGTAGGAAAACCTTTATGAACCCTTCCTGCAACATGTCTTCAGCATCTTCCCGGTTGTGAGCAAAGCGATAACAAACGGCCAGCATTTTGGGGCTATACCGGTTGTACAATTCCCGCTGAGCAATTGCATCGTTAATCAAACATCCTTTTAAGATGGCTTCCTCGGTCATAAATTCCTTTGGTTGCCTGTAATTTAGACAATTTTCACATACGGATGCTGCATGGAATTGTAAATTTTCACCCCCTTTCGTGAAAATAAAAGGGTGAAGCCAACAGCTTCACCCTTGAATATTCCAGCCACATTTTTTTACCATGTCGCCCGCAATGAAACAATATAATTCCTGCCGGGAGCTGAGAAGCCGGACGCGAAATAACGGTAGTTGCGGTCAAGGATGTTTTCAATCCCGACCTGTATCGTAAGGACTTTCGTAACCGGGTAAGCCGCCCGCCAGTTGAGCGTAATCCACGATGGCATACCATCGGGTGTCGCATACTGGCCATTGTCTTCCCCATCGGGATTGTAATCCTCGATGCGTTTCCAGCCGTTAAACAAAGCATAGGCTTCCGTACTTAGTTTGCGGCAGGTAACACTTACAGTCGATTTACCAAACAAAGGCGGGATATGATCCATCGGTACTTTTATATCGCCTGGTTTTATATAACGCCCGTAGGTATACGTTACCGAATTGTCCCAGCTTATTTTCTTTGTAAAATAAATACTGAGTCGACTGTTCACACCATATAAGTATGCCTTGTTTACATTTTGATTGGCATACACAGCGGACAGCACCCCGTTATACATTACAGAATCTTCTCCATTGAGAGTGAAAGGTGCCTGGGCAATCGCATTGCGGAACAGGGTATAAAAGCCCGTTACTTCAAAGCGAGCCTTATCTTTTAACCGGTAGGTCAACCCCAGGTCGAAATTATAAGTGTACTCTGGGTCAATATCCGGATTGGGCACCACCAGGCGTTTTGTGGCCGAACTCGATTCGAATATCCGCGCCAGGTCGTCAATATTCGGTGCCCTGAAACCCGACGAGATGTTGGCCGTAAGCCTTAAAAGATCAGAAGATTTGTAAACAACTCCAATATTGCCGGTTACCGCAAATGGATCCTGCTTTATTTCGGTAAAGGGGAAATTGAAGAAAGAATTATCAACGATGGTCGAATGTAATGTTATTGCCTGCAAGCGTATGCCATCATTCAAAACCCATTTGCCGGTTTTGCTTTTATAAATATGCTGCGCAAACAAACCATAATAGTTCATCTTGTTCTTGCCATTGGGATAACGCGTGTCCAACGGAGATACCACACCGGTAGACAGGTTAGTACGGCTTGCGGTTGATTTCACATCATTCAACTGACCGTCGATGCCTGCTATCAGCTCATTATTACCCCAAAACTTACGACCATCGATTGTAAATGCTGCAACTTTTACATGCTCAACACGACTATCAAACCGGTCGTAGCGCCGGTATTCGCGTTGCTGCCTGCTTTCTTCAAAATCCTGGTAGCTCAGGTTTACCTTTAATTCATCAACAAAACCCAGGTGCTTTACGCCCAGCTCATATGCTCCCATTATTCTCTTTTGCGGACCGTAGTACCATTCCGCATACCGCAGGGTAGTGCCCAATGCGGCATTGAAATAACGCTTGTCCTGCAAGCGGTCGTAACGGGGAACATCATTTGAATTGGAAAGTTGAAAATTGAGGAGGTGAGTAACACGGTCATTAGGTTGATACAACAGCTTCTGGGTAATATCCCATTGCTTATATCCTGAAAATTTCTCCAGCCTTGTATCGTTATTTGCCACTACGTTGTCAACTCCTTCTTCGGTTACAATTAGTGAATCGCGCCTCCCGAACGATGGATATTTGTCAGGATAATCAGAACCCATCTTCATGTCGCCAAAGTCGCTGAAGTTGTAAGACTGCAACCACGCGAATTTTTTACCGCCAATACTCAGGTCGGCATGTACCGTTTTTTCTTCGTTGGCGGAACTAAAGCGACCAAATGCCGATCCGGTAATTCGCATATGCTCATCCGTTGCAAGCTTCGGGCGTTTGCTCCGGAAATTCAAAACTCCTCCCAACGCATCGCTGCCATACAACGTAGATGAAGGACCCTGCAATACTTCTACAGCTTCAAGCATATTCTGGTCGACTGTAATTACATTTTGAAGGTGACCGGCGCGGTATATCGCATTGTTCATACGAATACCATCGATAACTAGTAGCACCCGGCTCGCTTCAAAACCCCTGATCACGGGACTGCTACCGCCTTGCTGACTCTTCTGTACAAAAACATTTCCTGTATTGATCAACAGGTCGCCCGTGTTTTGGGCATTAAACTTAGCTATCGTCTTTGCGGATATTACATCAATTTTTTGGGCGATATTCTTCACCTGTTCGGCAAACTTGTTGGAGTATACCACAATTTCCTCGAGGTTTTTTTCCGTAGTGTCCGCCTGGCCCCATGATAAAAAGTAAATGCATAACAATGCTGAAAGCATTGCAAACTTTCTCATACAATGAATTTTGATTACTAGTTAAAAATGATAAATGAAAATGAAAATCAGGAGACTTGCGGCGGTGGCGTGCTAATATCCGTGAAAGGAAATGGTAATCGCGTATTATACTCAGCATTAGGCGTACCAGGGAGTACGATAGTGCTTATTGAAAGAGAGTTTTCTTCAAAAAAAAGTTGTTGAAATGAAGTGATTAGTTGAGCCAGGATCTGGTCGTCATTGCGACTGTTCCTGTCTAAGTTTTCCTGCAACAGCTTCTTTATTTCTGTTTCTTCATAGTCATATAGCCCCGTAAAGGTTGTAGAACCATTTTCTGAGTGACTGGTTTTTATATCAAACAGTTTTCCGTCGACCCAGATTTCACGGTCTTTTTCTTCCCATTTTATCTTATTATCAGCGATAGTAACGGTATGGTGATCCATGGAAGCCTCCAGCCGCTCTTCCATTTCGTGTTCAACCACCCGTTCATGAATATAAAATACAAGGATAAATAACCAGGGAACCATCCCGGTTAGGAGTAAGCAGGTACTAATGATTTTTTTGGTTGCGGTATTCACCATGCGCAAAACATGATGAAAGGTACTATTATTTTTTACGCCTTAAACTGTCGATGGGATATTTGGCTTCCATAGCCTCAATTACATTTGCTGCCCAGTTTAACAACAGTTCTTTTTCCGCTGGTTCAAGCTTTGCATCCTTGTGTATCCAGGTATAGGATTCGAGCGGCATTTCATCTTCTTTTACCAAATCAATGGTCTCTTCCATTTTGTGATACTGGTAACGCAATGGCCTGTTAGTGTATTCATCGAAATTCAGATGTTTTTTCCCATCAGTTACGTGTTTATTCAACCACCAATGTACCGGCTGCAGTTTCGCATACCAGGGGTAGATAGTATTATTGGAATGACAGTCGTTGCAAGCTTTGGCAAGAATTGATTTTACATTATCCGGCACCACATGATTATTCCCTATGTAATTCGGCTGCGGACCGCTGGCTCTATTTTTTTTGGGATGAATAAATTGAATAACTATCAATGCAGCAAGGAGGAAGAGGAGGATTTTCTTTAGCATTCAAAAACTTTTAATCAATGTGGAAATGTGAAAATATGAAAATGTGGAAATGATTATTCGGGAGTTAAAATTTATATAATTGAATATAATCCTGGTCCATCATTTTCACATTTTCATATTTCCACATTTCCACATTTATTTGCACTCATTTTTAATTTTCAATTAAGAT
Source organism: uncultured Chitinophagaceae bacterium (assembly GCA_965652975.1). GTDB lineage: Bacteria > Bacteroidota > Bacteroidia > Chitinophagales > Chitinophagaceae > CADEDV01. Next base: position 7,553 of record CBFGYO010000062.1, read on the forward strand.
TTTCCCCGTCATTTCTTTAGGAATGGGAAGCTTCATCATCGTCAGGATAGTTGGCGCAATATCGCCAAGCTTTCCAGGGTGCAGTTTTCCTTTCCACTCCTTATCGATAACAAAAAGCGGGACAGGGTTCAGTGTATGTGCTGTATTGGGTGAGCCGTCGGGATTGATCATAAAATCAGAATTTCCATGATCCGCCGTCAGGAATACGCAATAATCATTGGCTAAAGCAGCCGTAACTACCCGCTCTACGCAATGATCAACTGTTTCCACAGCTTTAATCGCTGCGGACCATACGCCTGTATGCCCCACCATATCTGCGTTGGCATAATTAAGACAAATGAAATCTGCCGATTTACTTTCTATTTCAGGTACGATTGCATCCGTTACTTCGTTGGCGCTCATTTCAGGCTGCAGGTCGTATGTAGCCACCTTTGGTGAGGGAATCATGATCCTTTTTTCACCCGTAAAAGGTTCTTCACGGCCCCCGCTAAAGAAAAAACTCACGTGCGGATACTTTTCCGTTTCAGCAATCCTGATCTGCTTCAGGCCGTGCTGTTGAAGAATTTCTCCAAGCGTATTGTTGAGGTTGTCGTTGTCGAATATGATGTGCACGTCTTTGTAAGTCTTATCGTATTCCGTCATCGTTGTATAATGCAGTAACAGCTTTTTCATCGACAAATCGGGAAAGTCAGTTTGTGTCAATACCTGTGTTATTTCACGGCAACGATCCGTACGGAAATTAAAACAGATGGCAACGTCGCCATCTTTGATGGTAGCCAGCGGTTGCTGACCTTCATTGAGTACTACCGTCGGTTTTATAAACTCATCAGTAATGTTATTGTTGTACGAATTTTCAACGGCAGCAATAGCATCTGTGGCTTTTTCACCAATTCCATTTACCAACGCATCATATGCCAGCTTTATTCGCTCCCAACGTTTGTCGCGGTCCATGGCATAATAACGACCGCTAACCGTAGCAATTTGACCGACATTGGCATTCAAATGAGCTTGTAGTTCGGTGATGAAGCCCAGGCCGCTTTTTGGATCGCAGTCACGCCCGTCAGTAAAGGCATGCACATATACTTCCGATTGCCCTTCCGCTTTGCACACATCAATGATGGCTTTCAAATGATCGATATGGGAGTGGACGCCGCCATTACTTACGAGGCCTAAAAGGTGGAGGGGTTTTTGGTTCTTCACCGCATACCGGATAGCAGTTAGCAAACCCTCATTCCTGGCAAATGATCCGTCTTTAACTGCAACATTTATACGTTGAAGCTCCTGGTACACGATTTTCCCGGCACCCAGGTTAAGGTGGCCTACTTCGGAGTTGCCCATCTGGCCATCGGGTAGTCCCACCGCCTCGCCACAGGTTACCAGCGTTGTATTAGGATATTTCGTATATAACGAAGATGTAAAGGGGGTACGCGCGTGCTGAATGGCGTCTGCCGATGCAACTTTGCCTAGTCCCCAGCCGTCCATTATGACGAGAATAACTTTTCTTTGTGACATTTTTTTGTTAACGATTAGGTGTGAGTACAATTACATAGCTATCAAGTAACAATGCGGTGTAAATCTACATCCAAATCGTTTATTTACGAGCCTGGCCTATGGAAAGCTCATGGTTTTTAGTATTTTAGTAGCCAGTTTGACACGTCAATTAAGTGGCATGTTTTTCGATTAATTACCTATGAAACCGTTTTAATTATGAAAGCGATATTTACTTCTTTAATGCTTATTGTTGTTCTGACGCTGTCTTCGTTTACGCTTCAGAGCGGCATCGATGGAGTGATCGGGGCTATCCGTTCCGGCAACTCATCTGAACTTTCGAAGTATTTCGATGAGAATGTCGAACTGACCCTGCCTGATAAAAGTGATAATTATAGCAAGGCCCAGGCACAGCTAATTGTTAAGGATTTCTTTAGCAATAATGGTGTTAAAGGTTTTGACCTTAAGCACAAGGGTGATTCACCTGGTGGCCATTTCTGTATCGGTACTTTGCAAACAAATGCCGGTAATTTTCGTACCAATGTATTTATGAAAACAAAGGCCGGAAGGGAAGTGGTAAAAGAAATCAGGTTCCAGTCGATCGAATAAGCAATTCAATAAAAGCGAATTTAAAACCTCCCAACCGGGAGGTTTTTTTATTGCCTGAAAGGTGTTCAAAGCCATAGCATCATATCTTAAAAAGCTACATTTGCTGTAATGAATTTTGATCAGCAATTACAACATTTAATCAAAGAGGCATTGCAGGAAGATATAGGCAATGGTGATCATTCCACCCTATCCTGCATATCGGCTGACGAACGGGGGACGGCAGTACTCAAAATAAAGGAACCAGGAATACTTGCAGGTGTAGACGTGGCAGAAAAGATATTTCGGTACATGGAGCCCACTATTGATTTCAAAGCTTTCAAATTTGATGGAGAACCGATGGATATTGGTGAAAAGGCATTTGAAGTAAAAGCTTCTGTACATACAATATTGCAATGCGAACGACTCGTGCTTAACTGCATGCAGCGCATGAGCGGAATTGCTACCCTTACCCGTCAATACACGGATAAATTGAAAGGCTATAAGACCAAATTGCTGGACACACGTAAAACAACTCCTAATTTCCGTTTGCTTGAGAAAGACGCGGTTCGTATTGGAGGTGGCATTAACCATCGTTTTGGATTATACGATATGATCATGCTAAAGGATAATCATATCGATTATTGTGGTGGCATTAGCAAAGCCATAGAAAAAGCCTCGGATTATGTAAAAACGACGATGCCCGGCCTTAAGATAGAAATAGAAACAAGGAGTATCGCGGATGTGCAGGAAGTGGTAGCGGCAGGGCGCGGAAAGGTGTTCCGCATTATGCTCGATAATTTTAAACCACCACAGATCAGTGAGGCGCTCAAACTGATTAGTAACGATTTTGAAACAGAAGCCAGTGGCGGCATCAACCTCGAAAATATTCAGCAATATGCAGCCACCGGTGTAAACTATGTAAGCGTAGGTGCACTTATACACCAGGCCCGCAGTCTGGATCTTAGTTTAAAAGCGGTTATCAATTGAAGTATGGCAAAAAAGAATAAACCCGACAGTCGCGGTTTTGTTTACAGTACAGATCCCGCATTCCGTTTTGAAGAGGAAAACAATGCCGCCAGTACCCTCCCCGCGGCCCAGCAAAAATTGAAGGTGCGGCTCGATTCAAAGCATCGGGCCGGTAAATCGGTAACGCTTGTAGAAGGATTTGCAGGCACCGACGATGATCTCCAGGATTTAGGAAAAAAATTAAAAGCATACTGTGGTACCGGCGGCTCTGCCAAAGACAATGAAATAATCATCCAGGGCGATCAACGTGAGAAAGTATTGCAATGGCTTTTGAAAAACGGGTATAAGCAAGCTAAGAAAATATAAAAGCTCAAAAATATTTATGGATTCACCCTGGACTTTACTGGCTGCCGGCGTAGCGTTATGTGCAGGTGGAATCTACCTCTTCTACAAAAATGCATTTGAAGAAGATAAAAGTATTGTAAAACCGTTATTAATTGTCGTGGCAGGTATCGTACTCATTGCAATGGCAACGGCTGATTTTTATCACGTAAAACTATAATTAGAGATGGCTGCGAGCTGCGAGCCTTAAACTACCATTCAATAGCTCGCAGCTCGAGGCTCGTAGCTAGAAGCTTATTTCTGCATTAGCTTCCTTTTCTTAAAATCATTCTTAATATAATTCAACACGCTATCAGCGATGTTATCTTCAAAGGTTTTTATTCCCATTGCCAGCGCCATTTCGGCAATTCCATTTGTTTTTTTAAGATTTCCTGCCAACGCTGAAAACCTGCGTTCGAACATTACGAAATAATGGTTCAATGCAGTTTCACTAAGCCTTTCGAAATAGTAAAGGGGAAGATCAAATTTTTTATCGCTGGCGTCATCCGGTTGTTGTATCTGCATGTCGGGTATTATCGGCACCCACACACCTTTTCCTTCTCTTTTCCTGCCATACCGCTTGATGGTGTCAGGATTGCTATATCCGTTTACAATAGCTGAAACATCCATTTTCTTTTCCTCAGTTTCTTCCAGGTTGATGACAAAATATTTTCTCAGGAAGCTTTGGCAGTTGTGACGACCGAGAAAAAAATCATGAATACGAAAATCAGCCGCGAGAAAGCCGCCAAATCCACCCAGCGACCCGCAAGCAATAGCGTGTTCCGGTTTATATCCATCTTTTGATGGCGCTACGAGGTACAAGCCGTTATTGGCATCGTTGTAAGCATCGAGCATGGTCTTGGCATCGAACAGGAGCTGGCTTTGCATGGCCATCACAACGTCAGTAGTAAAACGCATCAAATGCTGGTGGGCAACGCCGGGTTTTTCGATATAAGTATTAAAACTGGGAAAAGGGTCGATGAGTATTACCGAGGTATTATCACAATTTTCATATGCACTGCCATACATATCTTTCCGAATTCCCTGCAGGATGTGACGAGCGATCTCGATCGGTTCGTTATTGGCAACACCACCATCAGAATTTAGTGACTTATAAATTTCTTTGCCATCCACTTCGCGATTGGTGTCATGGCCTTCTACATCCAGTTTTATTTTATCCCAGGTAAAACGTCCGTTTTTATTGATATAAGGGTTGTCCCAGATAAATCTTTTGGGGCGGCTTACAAACCGACTACTTAGCCCGATCGGAAAGGCACCTGTGGCCATCGCTGAATCGATAAGTATATCGATAATATCGGTATTGGAAAAGTCAAGCGGCATGCGCCCATCATTTTCATATTGGCGTGCGATGCGGAAATGCGCCATATCCCTGTGTTCCGTTGCATACTGCCTTATTACACCTTCGGCGCCTGATTTGGCCAGCAACTGGTACTTAATGCCTGTAATATTAAATAATGTAAGAAATAGCTCTGCCCTGTCGTTTATATATGATTTTGTACTAAAAGGCTGACCCTTGTATTTATACAGGTAATCCTTGAAATACCCGGCGATGGTATCAATAAAACCCGAATTCATCAATGCGGGAACATATTCCATTTTTACGTCGGAAGGGTCGAGCATTTCAGCAAACACATCATTGCTTCCCGTCATCTGCACCCATGTATCATATAATAAATTATAACCACCATCATTTGTGGGACGATTGTTTTCGAGGCGCATGGGACTGATTTTTTCCTGCTGCGCAAATAAAGCAATAGCGGCAGTTATACCACCACCCGAAGAACCGCCAAATACATCGATCAGCACATCATGATCGGGCACCGATGCATCGCCTTTATTTTTTTTAGCCTCCCAATTATTTAAGGCTTCAAACAGGTAATCGATCACTCCCGCAGTATAGGCTCCCGCAGAAATTGAACCCGCCATACATAATCCAAGATGAAATGTTTTATCACGATCCATTCTTAAAAATTTTGAAATGAATAATCAGGTAAGGTCGTCCCCACTAAAATAATTAAATCAAATGTAAATTGAGTTTGATTACTACTATATGAGTAGTGTATGTGAAGACTTCTTCATTTCGCTTTTTTACCACATAGAATCATAGGCACAAAGATCATCATAGTATTCTATGTGTAAACTATGATAACCTTTGTGGCTACCCACCTGCCGGCGGACAGGTGTGGTAAAAAAGCCGGAGAAAGTTTTGCAAAAGGCTAACTGAGATCAAGTGCTTTCAAACAAACAACCACATCTCCCAATAAAAAAACTTTTATCTTTTATCTATCCTATTGTCCCTGCGCCAAACTATACGCCTTCTTCCCTCCCCATTCATTTAATAATTCCAGGGAGCACACTTTGAAATCTTTACTCAAGCTGGCATAAAGCGTTACTACATCGGTCTGCGAGAGTGGACTATTGTCGGAACTTTCAAAACGTACATTGTATTGATTTACCAGGTTGGTAAACACGGAACCGGTGGGCCAAACCTGCGTACCCCGGTTGCTCACATTGATAAGTTTTAGTTTCGATCCTGCCTGTTGCTGGCACTTTTCGGCAATTACGGTTGGCTGTTCTATGCTTTCGATAAACATATCCGCGCCCATAATTTGTTCTTCATCCATCTCTTTGGATACAAGCATTGGATTTTTTTCGAGCATGAACGTGGTAGGAGTTACAGGCATATTCGGCATAGCGGGTTTTGCATTTACCTGCGGCGTTTTTCCAAAGTTGGAAATGATGGCTTCTGCAAACTGTGTAGTATCCAGGGCAGTTTTACTCCGGTCGCCAAAGTCACCTGTGCGGGTACCCTGCTCTAGTGTATACAATAAAGCGTTTTCGATTGTTACCGCATGTTGCATAAATCCCAGGTGCCGAAGCATAGTGATTCCACTTAACAGCAGTGCGGTAGGATTGGCAATATTTTTTCCCGCGATATCTGGCGCTGTGCCATGTACCGCTTCGAAAATGCAGATATGGTCGCCGATATTGGCCGATGGAGCAAAGCCCAGCCCACCTACGAGCCCCGCACAAAGGTCCGAAACAATGTCGCCTTGCAGGTTGGTTAGTACAACTACGTCAAACGTATCGGGACGTGTCACCAGTTTCATACAAAGGTCATCCACGATCACATCATCCGCTTTAAGCTCAGGGTACTCTTTGGCTACTTCGTAAAAACACTCGAGGAAGAGGCCATCAGTAATTTTCATGATATTAGCCTTATGGCTACACGTAATGCGTTTTGCATTCTTCTTTTTAGCCATTTCAAATGCATAACGAATTACTTGCAGGCTTCCCGGGCGGGTAATGAAGCGGCGGCTCAAAGCCACATCGTGTGTCAGCATATGTTCGATGCCGCCATAAGTATCTTCAATGTTTTCGCGAACGATGGTAATATCGATTGGAATACCGGCTTTGGAAAAAACAGTGTCTACGCCATGAAGCGTCTGGAAAACACGCTTATTGGCATATGTATTCCAGGTTTTTCTCGCCGTTACATTCACACTCTTTACACCTTTGCCCTTTGGTGTTTCCATTGGACCTTTGAAAAGAATGCCTAATTGTTCAATAGTTTGCTTTGCTTCTGGCGTCATTCCGTTGCTGAAGCCTTTATCAAACACCCATTTCCCCATTTCTACTACTTCGTAAGTTATCGGAACTTTACTATGTTCAAAGATGTTGAGAACGGCGTCCATGATCTCCGGACCAATTGCATCTCCTTTTGCAACAGCTATCTTCATATCTAAATTGAATTGAAAGTGAATAGATCGCCCATTTCGGTTGCCGCAAAATTAGGGGCCAAAAAGGGAACCCGTAGTTAAAAAACCAACAAGATCGCTTGCGTCACGGTTTTTCTTTATTTTTACTAAAATTCGTTTGCATGAGCAGCATGATCTCAGAGGGCGTTAAAGTTACTGTCGAAACTTTCTACCAGCCAGATTACAGCAATCCACTGCAATCGGAGTTCATGTTTGCATATCGCATCAACATTGAAAATCACAATTCTTTTCCCGTCAAACTTCATCGCCGTCATTGGAAAATTTTTGACAGCAACGGTACTTATCGTGATGTAGAGGGAGAAGGAGTTGTAGGTGTGCAACCCATATTGCAACCCGGTGAAAACTATCAATACGTAAGCGGTTGCAACCTTCGCACCGAAATGGGACGCATGCATGGCGTTTACGAAATGGAAAATCTGCACAGCAAGAGAACCTTTGAGGTCAATATTCCTTCTTTTGAGATGATCGTTCCCTTCAAATCAAATTAGATAAAAGATAAAAACTAAAAGATAAAAGTGGTATCGGGTCGGAGAGTCCGAACTGGTACCACTTTTATCTTTTAGTTTTTATCTTTTATCTAATCTCTATCTTCCTCGTTCTCGCCTTCATTAAATTAATCGCTTCTTCCCGCGACGAAAACATATTATTGATGTTGACAAGATTGTCCGCAAGCTTATCATAGCGTTTGGTGAGCAGCCAGGTAAATATGTGCAGGTAATGAATACTGTCGAATACAATCGCTTTGTTCCTGGCAAAATCATCTTTTCTTTTCAGGAACTCACCCGGCATTTCTGTATAATGCATACCGGGTCGAAGGTGATGAATGATATGATATCCATCATTCCAGCACACTTTATTGTACACAGTGTTGATGCAGTTGATTGAATTGGTATACAGGTTATCGGGATTTTCGGCGTCGATAAAAGCGTGTTGCGTCCAGTTGCCCAACATCATTACCAGACGTGCAAACAATAGAGGTACCAGGAATACGACGAGCGTAGCTTTCAAATTGACAAAGCACATGATGATACAAAACACTAAATAGGTGTACTCACCAATCGTGAGGCGCTGGTACATCTTTCTTCTTTTGCGGTGATAGAGATATAAGATTGTATTTTTTACGCCCACCGCAATGAATTTGAAAAAATAAGCCAGGAAGTGTCGCAGGCTGTCGCGCTGGTAGGCCATGGTGCTGCTCGTGTCTTCCGGCATATTGTTTTCGATATGATGCATGCCGATATGATGACTGAAGTAACCCTCCGGAGCATGCCCAAATAAAGGACAAACGATCCACGTAATATATGTGTGGATCCATTGATAAGGCTTTTTGAAACACTTGCGATGGCAGATACAATGAAGCATCAATCCAAATCTTCCTTTGAAATATAACTGGCTTACATAAAAATAGGGGATGGCTACCGCCCACCAGTACCAACCCTTCAATAATGGTGTGAATAGGAGGATTGCTACCGGTACCACCATCAGGTGAATCTTCGTTAGCAGGTATATAAATGGTAAATCTCTTTTGTCACTAATTATACGCAGCCAAAAACGATCGTATGCATTAAACTTATCTTTTGGAATATATACAGGGTCAGTAACAGTACTCAGAACTTTCATAAACCGATTAATATTGAACAATTGACAGTTAAATCGCCTCAATTTACAAAAATCATGCGGGTTCAATTCAATTCAACTACTTCGGTTTGTATTTTGCCTCATCAATGATCGTTCGCGCGGCGGTTTGCATTACCTGGTCAGGCTTCATTCCGGGATTTTTTTTAGCATACTTATCCACAATGCGCCAGCCAATCCACTGTCCGAGGTTGCCAGGCGACAATTCCTGTGAAAATCCCTGCGTAAATGGACCTTCCCCTATATATGTTTGAATGGTAGGCATATCAATCGCATCTAGCCGCTCATTTTTTGTAATATAACTCCAAATCAATCCTTCGTTTGTTTCGCACCATTCCAGTTGTGCGGCGGTATAGCCCGTTTTGATGGAATCGGGTGTTTGCGGAAGGAATTTATCGAGCAACCACCATTGTTTACCTTTTTTCAACCATTTGTTCAAGCAGTGGCCTGCTATTGCTGCGGTCGGGAAATAGATCGTCCACCACCAGTTGCATGCCATCGGCAATGATATATTCTTTACTAAACCGGCGGCTACGGTAACCCGGAGCAACATTTTCGAGGAAATACGACGAGTTGTAAGCTTCAAAATCCCTGCCCAGGTAAAACTGCAGGCTAATGCCAAGAAAGTCCGGTCCGAGGAAATCGGGCGTAAATCCACTTGCAGTTTGTGCCAGCGCATCAATTGGCCCTACAATGGTTACCAGTTTCGGCACCTGGTATTGCGGGAAATAATATTTCACGAAGCGAAAAGCTTTTTCAAAATCCTTTTCTACTGCATCAGTATTATTGAATACGGTAGCCACCTGTTTGTTGATCGGCTCACTAAGTTGGATAAATCGTTTTACGCCCACAGCGGTTACCGCGCTGTCAAGACCAAGTATATTCTGTAAAAAGATGGGCGTAAGCGTTGGATATTTGGAATTTAACTGGTTAAGACTCGCAATTACGTTAGCCGTATCTATAGCTAAAAAATCCCTGTCGAACCGCTGCACGGTGAGATCGACATCGATCTTCGACGTGTCGGGAATTTCATTCGAATCATTATTGCAGGCCAACAGGAAGGTAAAAGCGCAAATCAGGAGAAGGGTGGTTTTTTTCATGGTCATGGTAACGGCAGGCTGGTTTAATTGTTGTCGCACGAATTTACGGCAAGAAAACATTAGCTTAATTTTGTAAAATGAAGATCGCATTAGCGCAGCAAAACTACCATATCGGCAACTTCGAAGACAATAGTCTCAAGATCATTGAGGCGATTAAGCGGGCAAAAAAAGCGGGAGCCGACCTGGTAGTATTTTCGGAACTATGTGTTTGCGGTTATGCCCCGCGTGATTTCCTGGAATTCGAAGATTTTATCAATAAAGCCTCGCAGGCGGTAGATCGCATTAAGGAACATGCGGACTCAATTGGTGTGTTGATTGGCTGCCCTGTACCCAATCACCAACGTGAAGGAAAGGATCTCTTCAATGCCGTGCTTTTTTTGCACGATCGGCAGATCAAAGGAGAAGTACATAAAACACTGCTGCCTAATTATGATGTGTTTGATGAATACCGCTATTTCGAACCCGCATTCGAATGGAATGTGATTGAGTACATGGGAAAAAAACTTGCCATCACTATCTGCGAGGATATATGGAATATGGGCGACAACCCACTTTACCGGGTAACACCGATGGAAAAACTGATGCCCTTCCAGCCGGATGTAATGATCAATCTTTCTGCTTCACCCTACAACTACGCGCAGGATGTCGTTCGCAATAGCATTGTAAAAGCACATACATTAAAATATAAATTGCCGATGCTGTATTGCAATGCAGTGGGTTCGCAAACGGAAATTGTATTTGATGGCGGCAGCCTGGTATACGACATCAATGGCCGAAAAGTAAAGGAGCTAAAATATTTTGAGGAAGATGAAGCGATATTCGATTTAGAAGAGCTTTCAAAAAAACTTCCCGTCGATGTAAAAGCACATGCTGAACCAGTTTATTTTTCAGCATTGGATGTGGGTGCCGGTGTGAACACACTGGATTACCTGGCAGATGAGAAAAATATTGATGAGATCTATCATGCACTTATTTTAGGTATCCGGGATTATTTTCAAAAAATGGGCTTTTCAAAAGCTATCCTGGGTGCATCAGGTGGTATTGATAGCGCCGTTACACAAGCATTGGCAGTAAAAGCTCTGGGCAGGGAGCAGGTGCGAGCGATCCTGATGCCCTCACCGTATTCATCCTCTCACTCAGTAAGCGATGCGGAACTATTGAGTAAAAAACTTTGTAATCCCTATGATATTATTCCCATCAAAAGCATTTATGAAAGCTTTTTGGATACTTTGAAACCCGTTTTTAAAGACCTGCCTTTTGGTTTGGCGGAAGAAAATATCCAGGCGCGTACGCGCGGCAACCTGTTGATGGCAATTGCCAATAAATTCGGTTATATCTTATTAAACACATCGAATAAAAGTGAGCTTGCTACAGGCTATGGCACCCTCTATGGCGATATGGCTGGCGGTTTAAGTGTGTTAGGCGATACTTACAAAACGCAGGTATATGCGCTAGCCAGGTATATTAATAAGAAGGAAGAAATTATTCCTTCGCAAATCATCAGCAAACCACCTTCAGCCGAATTAAGACCTGGTCAAAAAGATAGTGATAGCCTGCCTGAATACGATACGCTTGACCGGATTTTGTATGAATACATTGAAATGAGAAATGGTCCGAAGGAAATTGTCGAAAAAGGCTACGATGCCGCGCTGGTAGCTCGTGTGCTGAAATTGGTGAATACGAATGAATATAAGCGAAACCAGTTTTGTCCCATCATTCGCGTTAGCTGCAAGGCTTTTGGCACCGGAAGGAGGGTACCGATAGTAGGGAAATATTTAAGTTAGGAGATAAAAGATAAAAGTGGTTAAGGTCGGAAACCCCGCCTGAATACCACTTTTATCTTTTAGCTTTTATCTTCTAGTGTACCAGCGTCACGATTACCGTCATCGGGATGCCGATGGTTATAACTTGCGAGATCACCAGTTGTGTTTCTGAAATACTTACTATAGTGAAGTCATTGCTTCCACCGGGTAGCAGCAATGCTGATACATGCAGTACTGTTTCGTTTGAAGCAAAGTTCCAGGTAAAAGTGGGTGTTTGGGGATCAGTCGAATTACATTTAGCCGCACCTTCGTTAAATGAACCGTTACCACCTGCTACAAAAGTGTAAACGTTATCCCTGATGCATGCTGGGATTTGCGACGAAACATCAACTCCGGAAGAAGTGGCAGTACTAAATTTCCAGGTGCCTGTAGTTAATAGTTCGGTCTTTGTTTTTGTTGTTGGGGGATCGTCGTCGTCCTTATCACAGCCAGGAAGCACGATCAATAGGGCGAAAAGGCTAATCGTCCAAAGGGTGAGGCGATTTTTCATAATAGTTGAATTTAGTATCAAAAATAGGACTGTTCCGACAGAATTAAAAGCAGAAATACTCAAAAAAGGGGCCGAATTACGTGCTTTTGCCATCCCGGCAAATAATTTGCACTGTGCAAGTACGTATTTTGTGTCACCATAAATAATCTCCATGTTAAAAACCGCAGATGATATCCGGCAGTTAAATGAACGTATTAGCCACGCCGGGCAGTTTACCGACAAATTAAGGGAAGAAATAAGCCATGTAATCGTTGGCCAAAGTCATATGCTCGACAGGCTACTGATCGGGCTTTTAAGTAATGGGCACGTACTGCTTGAAGGCGTACCCGGACTGGCAAAAACACTAACTATTAAATCGCTGGCACAAGCCATCCACGCACGATTTAGCAGGATACAGTTTACACCCGATCTGTTACCTGCCGACGTAATTGGTACGCTTATCTACAACCAGCAACGCAATGAGTTTGTGGTAAGGAAGGGACCCATTTTTGCCAACTTCATATTAGCCGATGAAATCAACCGTGCCCCTGCCAAAGTGCAATCGGCATTGCTGGAGGCGATGCAGGAACGTCAGGTAACCATTGGTGATACTACATACAAACTGGACGAACCATTTCTGGTACTGGCTACTCAAAACCCGTTGGAACAGGAAGGAACTTATCCATTACCAGAAGCACAGGTAGACCGCTTTATCATGAAAGTAATCGTGGATTATCCGAAGATGCACGAAGAACAAATGATCATCCGGCAAAATGTACAGGGTGTAGGACAAACCGTCAACATCAAACAGGTAGTATCCACGCAGGAAGTAATGAATGCAAAAGATCTCGCGCGACAGATATACATGGATGAAAAAATAGAGCAGTATATTCTCGATATTGTTTTTGCAACACGCAATCCTGATAAATACAATCTCGCTAAACTAAAACCGCTTATTTCTTACGGCGCATCGCCCCGGGGCAGCATCAACCTGGGCCTGGCCGGCAAGGCACAGGCATTTTTGAATAAACGTGGATTCGTTATCCCGGAGGATATTCGCAGCATTAGTAAGGATGTGCTTCGTCATCGCATTGGCCTTACATATGAAGCCGAAGCGGAAAATGTAAAAGTGGAAGATGTGATTGAAGATATTTTGAAAGCAGTGAATGTGCCTTAGGAAAGCTGCAAGCTTCGAGCTTCGATTGCAAAGGGGGAAATTTAATTACAAAATTTATACGTGCTTACAACTACTGAAATACTAAAGAAGGTAAGGGAGCTTGAAATTAAAAGCAAGAAATTGACCAGCGACCTGTTTACAGGTGAGTATCATAGTGCCTTTAAGGGAAAAGGTATGTCGTTCAAAGAAGTGAGGGAATATTCGGCGGGCGACGACATTCGCTTTATCGACTGGAATGTATCGGCGCGATTTGGACACCCCTTCAGCAAGGTATTTGAAGAGGAACGGGAACTGACGGTGATGCTGCTTGTAGATATTAGTGCCAGCTCTTTATTCGGAACGGTACATGCGCGTAAGAAGGATGTAATAACAGAAATCGCCGCCGTGCTAAGTTTTTCCGCGGTCAATAATGGCGATAAAATAGGCGTTATTTTTTATAGTGACAGGGTAGAGGGATATATTCCCCCGAAAAAAGGAAAGGAACATGCTCTTTTTATAGTGCGTCACCTGCTGAGCCGGGAACCTAAGGGAAAGGCAACTGCCGTGAATACCGCTTTACGATATTTTAATAATGTAACTCGACAAAAAAGTATTGCATTTGTACTGAGCGATTTCCTGGACGCAAATTATGAAGATGCATTACGAATAGCCGGCAAGAAGCACGATGTTGTGGGCATGAAGCTGTACGATCAGATGGATATGAAATTGCCTGATGCGGGTCTCATACAGGTACAGGACTCAGAAAATAATACAACAAAATGGGTGGATAGCAGTAATAGTTTTGTGCGCTATAATTATGAGCAGGAATTTTTCCGTGTTACTGATTACAGCACGCAAACATTTAAAAAAGCCGGGTGCGACTTATTGCATATTCGCACCGATGAGGATTATGTAAAAGTG
>CBFGYO010000063.1:0-21556 GCA_965652975.1 uncultured Chitinophagaceae bacterium
CTTTTCTTAGGTCTTCCTCATCTACAGGTTTGAGCAGGTAATCCACACCATTCACCTTAAAAGCCCTGATGGCGTATTCGTCATATGCAGTTGTAAATACTACAGGACAGTTAAGCTTAAAATGTTCAAACAGATCGAAGCTCACGCCGTCAGATAACTGAATATCCATAAAAATAAGATCCGGTTCCGCATTATTGAGAAACCATTTCTTCGCCACTTTGAGACTGGGAAGAATATCGATAATATCGATCGAGCTGTCTACAGCCCGAATCTTATTCTGCAACACCTTCGCGATGATTTCCTCATCTTCAATGATAAGTGCTTTCATATACTAAAGTTTAAATCAATGGAACTTTAATGATAAAATATTGCTCGTTTTCCTCTATTATGATTGGCTTATTCGTGAGGTACTGGTACAACGATTGCAGGTTCAGCAGTCCTTGCTTGTTGGAGGTTTCGACCACATTCTTCTTCTGCATATTATTTCTTACCACCACGTAATCCTGCTCCGTGTACACATCAATCTTCAAAGGGCTTTCGGCATCGATGATATTATGCTTGATCGCATTCTCTATCAGGTTTTGCAAGGTTACGGGAGCTATTTTGCGATTACCTGCTGCCGAATCTGTGTCAATAAACACCTGCAAGCCATTTTTAAACCTTGTTTTTTGTAAATTAATATATACCTGTACAAAATTAATTTCTTCACGAAGTGAAACGACTTCGCTATCCCTGTTCTTCAGGATGTAGCGGTAAATTTTTGACATCTGTTCCAGGAAATTTCCCGCCATTTTCTGATCTGTTTCGATCAAACCGGAAAGCGATGTCAAAGAATTAAATAAGAAATGAGGATTCAACTGCTGTTTCAGACTTTCGTACATCACCAGGGTTTTCTCCTTTTCGAGTAGCTGTGCACGGCTTTGCAACCGATGCACCTGTGCCTGGTTGCTTAACCTTGTACGATATACCCAATAAAGAATAGTAAAAATCAAAGCAGCAATTGCTATCCAAAACCACCATGCTTTATAAAATACGGTTGCTACATGTATGTTTAATGTTTTCTCAGGCACATTCCAGTCGTTTGCGTTGTGTGTGGCCTTATAATGAAATACATATTTTCCTCCGGGTACGTTGGTATAAACGGCCTTTGGATCCTGGGTATAATGCCAATTTTTATCAAATCCCTCCAACTGGTAGGCATACCAGGTATGAGATGGGTTCTCGAAGTTGAGCCCTACCAGGTTGATAGAAAAAAAGTTTTCATGTGCTTTCAGATGCACATCCTGTGTAGTTGCGTTGCCAAGAGAATTTTCCTGGTCAAACAACTTAAAAGACGCGATATAGTAGTCGATATTCTTTTTTGTTTCGCGGTAATGAAGGGGATTAAATTGAACATATCCTTTTACACTGGGCAGTAAGACATCACCATTTTTAAGATAATAACCTGCAAATTCCGGGAAAATATTTACAGGTAGACCACTCTCTTCACCAAAATAGGTAAAAAACTGTCGACTGCTATCGAGCAAAGCAAGTCCCGCGGAAGTACCGACCCATAAACGGTTCAATGCATCTACCGCCAGCGGACCGGAGATATTGCTGCGCATTCCATTTTGATCATTAAAAATGTAATACTTTTCTCTTTCAATATCTATCCCTGTTAACCCACCAAATGCACTTACCCAAACAACACCTTTTTTATCTTCTTTAATGTCCACAATAAGATTTCCTGCAATGGTGGGACCACTACGACTATCATTATACCAGATCCGTGCTTTATTGGTGGCAGGATCGTACATACCCAGGCCGTTGCTATTAAAGCCAAACCATAACCTTTTTTTACTATCCTCCATTACAAATCTTCCACCTCGACCCTTAAATTCCTTTAATACTGGGTGGGAAGCGATGCTGTGTATTTTCCGGTCAGCAGGTGAATAATAATAAAATCCATCATAGTCACGTGTGCCAAACCAGATGGTACCATCCCGAAGTTTGTTGATGCTGAAATAAAATGCCTGCGGCAACGAATCCTTAATCGTAAGGAAGGTTGTGTGCCCGGTTTTCGGGTCAAGTTTATTAACTCCGGCTGCGGTGCCGATCCATATCTGGTGGTCATCGTCCTCAACAATTGCGCGAACCGAGTTGTGGTAGATAACTTCCTTTTTGCCGGATTCATTTTTCCAATAACGGTGTTGCCGTGTTAGCGGATTATACTTCGTTATGCCATCACCTGTTGTAAACCATAAATTGCCGGCATGATCCTCTGCTACTCCCCTGGCATACTTGGTCGCCTTTTCGTCGGAAAAGGGGAAAATGATATTAAACAGATTTTTATCAGGATGGAAATAATCAATTCCTGCGTTACTGGTAACCCAAATAAGTCCGTCGCTGCTACGATACATAGTACGCAACAGGTCTACCGTGAGACTTCCGGGCAGTTGATCATTATGCCTGTGAAAAATATGCTTTTTAGTAATTAAATTATACTCAAGTAATCCCTTCAAACCTGTAATGATCCAAACCCTGTTTTCCGGGTCAGGACGCATATCGAGTGCGGTGCTCAACTGGCTATCGTTTTTTGATGCAAGTAAAGTATCTAATACTTCCACTTGCTTTAAATCGGGGCTTACTCTTAAAAGCTGAAAATTTTTATAGTTACTTACCCATAAAAAACCCTGGTTGTCGACAGCCAGTTTGTTGACGGCCCCATTTACAAAAGGCATATCCAAAAAGCTGGCTTTTCTTGTCTTGATATCATACACCACCACGCCCTTGTAAGAGCCGAGATATATTTTACTATCATGGTAGTACAATTCGTAGGATGGTCTTTTGAAGATGTTTTTGTAAGAAATACTATCCCGGGCATCACAAATTTCTTCCAGCTTATCAGAAGCCGGGTTATAACATGCAAGCCCCTTATGATTTCCTATGTACAATTTGTTATCGCGCGTTACGTGAATAGCAAAAATGTTACGATCCTCTAGCGCCTTAATTCGCCTGCATGCTCCCGTAAAAACATTAAACTCTACAAGTCCATGAATATACCCGATCCACAAGTAGTCGTCATTACCTGCAGCTATGCTATAGGGTATATCATTGGGCAAAGACGTGGTGTCGCCCTGTACATGTGTAAATTTTCTGACTCCTGTGCTATTAAACTTGTTGAGTGCCCCCAGTGAAGCGAACCACATAAAGCCATACTTATCCCTTGTAATAGCATTAATAACACCGTCATTCAGGCCATCTTTTACCCCAATGTGCTGGAAACTGATGGGCGGTGGCTGTGCATTTGAAAAGTTGGTGGCCAGGTAGCCAAGTAAATTCAGCAAAAACAAACTTCGTAACATCATACTTATTCAAAATAACAACAAATGCCCGGTGGGCAAAATAACTGCGAAATGCCGGTCATTTTTCCAACTGAAGTGTAGAAAATTCAAATTGAAGTGTAGGCCGTGCATCGATCCTTATGTCTTTAAACCGTGACATTCAAAACCAACCAGATCAAAATCTCCAGTTGGTCCCGATCATTCAATACAACTTGTAAGTGCCGCCAGGTAACACTTAATTATTCAACCATATCTAACCGTTAGATAGTCTATTGCACTTAAACTCATTTTTTATACAGATCAAGTGATAAACGATACAGTCATCCGGGAAAATTTTTTAATTGGTCTACTCCTGTTTCATATTTGAATTCTAATCAACAAACCATCAAAACTGTGTTATGAAAAAAATAATCTTTGCCATACTAATCGTTGTAGTGATAGCAAAAAGAAGCGAGGCCCAGGGAATCGGGATCGGCACTACTTCCCCAAACAGTAGTGCGATGCTCGATGTCAGCAGCACCACCAAGGGCATGCTGACGCCGCGCATGAACAGCATGCAAAGGGCTTCTATAACAACTCCGGCAACGGGTTTGCTCGTATTTGACACCGACACTAATAGTTTTTGGTATTATAATGGAAGCGCATGGTCAAATCTTGCGGCTACTTCGGGTGGAAGTGGATGGGCGCTTACAGGTAATAGTGGTACTACTCCTGCATCCAACTTTGTAGGTACTACCGACAACACGCCTTTGCTTTTTCGGGTCAACGGTGAACGTTACGGCTGGTTTGATCCGAATGGAAGTTTCTTTTTAGGCAAACGCAGTGGGCTGGCAAATACAACCTATAGCAATATTGCTATAGGGACTGACGCATTGAAGGCGAATAGTAACAGGAGCCATATTATAGCCATTGGTGATTCAGCACTTATGAATGCAACAGATCCATACTTCAGCGTTGCTATCGGCTCCAAATCCTTATCAGCCACCACAACAGGGTATAGTAATACGGCTATCGGTTATACGACGTTGGCGGACAACACCAGCGGAAAATTAAATGTCGCCGTTGGATCGGCCGCCATGCAGAAAAACGTTACGGGCCAATCAAATGTCGCATTAGGATATAGTGCCTTGTATCAGAATAATGAAGGAAGTTTTAATACTGTTGTCGGTGAAGCAGCGATGCAGTACAATTTACAGGGCGACATGAATACCGCAATAGGCAGAGCAGCTCTGCTTGTTAATAAAACCGGTTCCTATAATGTAGCAGTTGGTTCGGGTTCCATGCTATATAACGAAAGCGGTTATTCAAATACAGCAGTAGGCATAAGCTCCCTTTCTTCCAATAAAACAAACAGCAACCTGGTTGCCATTGGTGATTCCGCATTATACTTTAACGGTGTAGATGCAGTCGGTGCTGAAGCTGCTAACAATACAGCAGTAGGATCGAAGTCAATGTACAAAAACACAAAGGGAAACGACAACTCATCGCTTGGCTTCCGGTCATTACATTACAATATAACCGGGAATTACAATACAGCCATTGGATCGCAGGCCATGCAATATAATATTTCGGGTAGGAACAATGTGGCAGTAGGATTCAGAGCAATGGAGGGAGCAAGTGGTACAGGCTCCGACAATAACTCAATTGGATTTAATTCACTTTACTTCAATATATCGGGAAATAGAAATATTGCGATCGGTTCTGCCTCGCTCTATTCCAACCGGCAAGGCAACAACAATGTAGCAGTGGGTCACGGCACTCTACAAAACGGTTTAGCTATCTCTTACCTTGTCGCTATAGGCGATTCGGCGCTCTTTAATAACGGGAGTGGCGTATTAAACCCGGGTGAGGGTGAAAAAAATGTCGCCATTGGCTCAAAAGCCATGTTGTCTAACTCTGCCGGTTATGAAAATACAGCACTGGGCTTCCATGCTCTATACTCAAATACCACTGGAGACAACAATATCGCAATAGGCCGGGAAGCAATGCGCCTCAACACCACAGGTTATTTCAACACCGGCATCGGAAGTTCCTCTCTTGGAAAAAATTTTACCGGCGCGTCGAATACAGCAATTGGATATGGTACAATGTTTAATAATACCATTGGAAACCAAAACGTAGCTGTGGGTGGATCTGCTCTTCTCAACAACTCTTCCGGATCCAACAACACTGCAGTGGGCCTGCTTGCCGCATCTACTGTTACTACCGGCACCAATAACACCGCTATCGGTAATAAAGCGATGCAAGCCAATATAACTGGTGGAGGTAATACCGTAATCGGTAGCCTGGCCAATGTGGGAGGCAACAACCTTCACAATGCTACAGCAATCGGCTACGATGCCATTGTAAGTGCAAGCGATAAGGTTCGAATTGGCAATACCAACGTTACGGTGATTGAGGGCCAGGTACCCTTCAGCTCACCCAGCGACGGGCGCTTTAAAAACAATATCAGGGAAGAGGTAAAAGGGTTGGATTTCATTATGAAACTGCGACCCGTAGTGTACAATTTCATATCCTCAAAATATGATGCTTATATGAACGGCGGCATCGTAAAAACCGGGAATGATTATGCAGCTATAGAAAAAATACGTCAAAGTGGTTTCATTGCACAGGAAGTAGAAGCTGCCGCCAAATCCGTTGGCTATGACTTTAATGGTGTAAAAGTTCCTGCGAGCGAAAAAGATACCTATAGTGTATCCTATTCACAGTTTGTGGTACCACTGGTAAAAGCAGTACAGGAACAGCAAAAAGAAATTGAAGAACTGAGGTCTCAACTAGCTGAACTTAAAAAAATCGTGTTACAATCTAAATAATCTAAAAACCATAATCATGCAAACTGTAAACACCCGCATTTCCATAGCCACTTACGACGGTCATTTTTTCTTCAACCCCGAAGAGATAATAAGGCTGGAAGCAAGCAGCAACTACACAAATATTTATTTCACCAATAAAAAGAAAATGCTCACTGCAAAAGTGCTGAAAGATTATGAGGAGATACTTGAGCCACTTGGCTTTTTGCGCACCCATCGTTCGCACCTGGTAAACATCAAACATGTACTGTTTGTCGACGCAAAGGGCAAAATCTTTATGCAGGACCAGTCGCGGGCCGAAATCTCCCGGCGTAAAAGGTCCGAAGTAATGCGTGCCTTGCGGGCAGCCTGAACGACCCCTTACAATCATACGATCCATGCAGGATTTTACACCCTTTGTTGAACCAAAACCGCCGTTCAGACGCTTCGCCTTGGAAACGGTAAAATAACAGGCCATCTTTGGTGAACATTAAACCTTATACCTGTTCCGTCGCCAACGGCGGAACAAAAAATTCAACCAAAATGAACAGTTTTTCTTTCCAGTGGATCAGGAAATTCTTTAGGGGCACCATTCCTGTGAGTCTCGTTATCTCGCTTTCCATCTTTGTATGGCTACGCCTTATTTTTTTCGAAGTGCCATTTTCATTACAGGAAGATGCAATAACCCTTGTAAAAGTAGTGGTGACGGGATGGCTGATGGTTGTTGGCATCAAAGGTATTTTCTACGCTTTGCTGGGAATTTGCGAACTTGTTGAATCCCGCTCCTTCAAACCTTTATTTGAAAAAAAATGGGTAGCGCTGTTCATTGCCGCTATAGCACTTTCAGCAGTGTTGGTTTCCTGCGATGCACAATTGAGTACCGGTATAAAGAAAGACCTATCTACAGGACTTACTACTTCATACAACGGATTAGTACCGGGCGAAACACGACTGGTAATGAATGAAGAAGTATTAAATCATACAGATATCCCTATTGGCGAAAGCTTTTTTATCGTAAATGAAAATGTGGAAGGACTGAAAGTTAAAGACGGCAATATATCAGTAGGCTGCTCACTTATTATTACTGATAAAAACGGTAAAAAAATGTTGGAAGCTGCGGACCTCTTCAGTGGTAAAGATGTGTTGCCAAAAGAAAATGGCCGATTCCTGAAATGCATTGTAAATACGGGAAAGCCGATGGAATGGGAAGAGAATTATAAGGTAGTTGCCACGTTTTGGGATAAATATGGCAGCGGCAAAATTGTAAACACCGTTACAATTAGAGCTATTGATATGCCCTGACACCGAATTAATGTGGAAATGTGAAAATGTGGAAGTGTGAAAATGGGCCAATACTCGACGTTCTCACCTGTATTTCCACATTTTCACATTTTCACATTAATATTCTCTTCACCATACCTTTGCACAAAAATATTCCCATGCTGCAAAGCCTGCTATTGCAAAGTGAAAATCAAATTTGCACCATCACAATCAATCGCCCCGACAAACTCAATGCCCTTAATAAAACAGTTTTTGAAGAATTAAATTCTGTACTCGATGACGTCTACAACGATAATTCGATTCGTTCTGTAATTATTACGGGCGCAGGAAACAAAGCCTTTGTAGCGGGTGCCGATATTTCCGAATTCGAGGGATTTACAAAAAACGAAGCTGTGGCTTTAGCTAAACGTGGACAGGACACTTTTTTCAAAATAGAAAATGCCCCTAAACCAATAGTTGCTGCCGTAAATGGTTTTGCTCTCGGTGGTGGCTGCGAATTGGCTATGGCCTGTCATTTCAGGGTTGCGAGTGAAAATGCACGTTTCGGTCAGCCGGAAGTAAACCTTGGTCTTATTCCAGGTTATGGTGGCACCCAACGCCTGACACAATTAATCGGTAAGGGTCGGGCTATTGAATTACTCACTAGTGCTTCAATGATCGATGCTGCAGCAGCCTTGCAATACGGGTTGGTAAATTATGTGGTGCCACAGGAAGAACTTCTGACTAAAACAAAATCACTCCTGGAGGTTATCAATAGCAAAGCTCCAAAGGCTGTAGCTGCGTGTATACGAGCGGCGAATGCCGTGTATGATGAAAATGTAAATGGCTTTGACCTGGAAATCGATGAATTCGGGAATTGTTTTGATACGCAGGACATGAAGGAGGGAACCAGGGCCTTTCTCGAGAAAAGAAAAGCTGTATTTACCGGCAAATAATATTATTGCTCCACAAGCTGATCGTCTAACAAAAAGGCGGCAACTCCGCTAATATTATCATTCCCCTTTTTATCGTCGAGATATACTTTAAAAGAAGTAATGTTGGCCGCAGGGAAAGTAAGGATGCGCTTACGACCAACGGTTGTTCCAGTAAGCTCTTTTACCAGTTTGTTGTTATCATATAATAAAATCCTGAAGTTTCGGATGGATTGCCCAAGGTGAATGGCTTCACGCAAAACGATGCAATTAATTAACCGGGACTCGGGCAACTGCACGATAAAGTGCTGCACGTTGATGCCATAGGTTTCAGGTGAACCTCCAAAGTTTCGAAGCGTGAGTGTATCGGGGAAAAAGTCTTTGCTTCCAAACTCCCAATACGTATTTGCCTGGCGCAAAAGATTGTTTGAAAAATTCTTCTCTCTTAAATTCCCGAATGCAATTAATGCGGTCGAATCGTTGGGGTGAATCAATCCCCTGCTGTCGGGTGGTACATTGAGGAGCAGGTTGGCGCCGCGGCCAACCGATTTCAGATAGAGTTGAAACAACTGCTCACCCGTCTTCACCTGGTTGTCTTCATTGCCATGATAAAACCAGCCTGGTCGAATACTTACATCACATTCAGCGGGCAGCCAGTATTTTCCATTTACATTTCCTGCCGATAAGGTATCTACTGGTGGAGCTCCCTCACCTCTTTTAAATCCCTCCGTGTTCAAATAGTTCCAATTGGTAGGGCCCGCAATGCCTTTTTCATTTCCTACCCATCGTATATCGGGACCGATGTCACTAAAGATTACAGTTTTCGGTGACAGTTGCCTTACCGTTTGCTCATAACGCTTCCAGTCGTATTGCTGTGTTTTTCCATTTGGGCCCTCTCCATTGGCTCCATCCCACCAGAGCTCCCATACCGGTCCGTAACTGGTAAAGATCTCCTTCATCATATTCACAAAAACATCGTTGTACTTATCCGTACCATACTCAGGATGATTGCGGTCCCACGGAGAAATATAAACCCCGAATTTCAACCCTCCACGACGGCATGCCTCGGAAAGTTCTTTTAATACATCACCCTTTCCATCTTTCCATTTGCTTTCCCTAACTGTATGTTTCGAAAATTTACTGGGCCATAAACAAAATCCATCGTGGTGCTTGGCAGTAATGATGATACCTTTTGCACCTGCAGCTTTGGCAATAGCAACCCATTGGTCGCAATCAAGTTGGGTCGGGTTAAATATACTCTCCTGCTCAGTACCCTCACCCCATTCCTTACCCGTAAATGTATTGGGGCCAAAATGAACAAAGAGATAAAACTCCATATCGTGCCAGGCAAGCTGTGTACGCGAAGGCAATGGCAACTGGCCATTAGCAACGATCACTATAATATTAAAAAGAAGAAAGAAAAGTATTTTCATCTGTTCAATGATACGAATATTTTAGCTACGAGCATCGAGCTGCGAGCCCACGAACTCCGTGTTCCAAGCTCGAAGCTCGAAGCTCGTGGCTCGAGGCTCATTCCTACGATTCGCCATTTCCCTACCTTTGCCACTCCAATTTCGAATCAAAAAAACGGACCTGTTATGGAATACAGAATTGAAAAAGACACCATGGGTGAGGTAAAGGTTCCTGCCGGTGCATTATACGGTGCCCAGACACAACGCAGTATTGAAAACTTCCAGATCGCCCAGGATATTAACCGGATGCCAAAAGAAATAGTAAAAGCATTTGCTTACCTCAAAAAAGCCGCTGCGATTACCAACCAGGAGGCAGGTGTGCTAGAGGCTGCCAAATCAGAATTGATTGGGAAGGTATGCGATGAGATACTGGAAGGAAAGCTGGACGAATACTTTCCACTTGTAGTGTGGCAAACGGGCAGTGGTACGCAAAGCAACATGAATGTAAACGAAGTGATCGCTTACCGCGGGCACCTGATCAAAGGCGGTGAATTGGCAGACAAAGAAAAATTCCTGCATCCAAATGACGACGTCAACAAATCGCAGTCATCCAACGATACCTTTCCAACAGCCATGCATATCGCGGCTTATAAAATACTTGTTGAGCTTACAATACCAGGCATTGAAAAATTGCGCGACACGCTTGCAATGAAAAGCAGGCAGTATATGGATGTGGTAAAAATAGGGCGCACCCATTTTATGGATGCTACTCCCCTCACCGTGGGACAGGAATTCAGTGGATACGTTTCACAGCTCAATCACGGCCTGAAAGCAATAAAAAATACACTTCCGCATTTAAGCGAACTCGCACTGGGTGGTACAGCAGTTGGAACAGGCATTAACACGCCTCCCAATTATTCAGAAAATGTAGCTGCACATATTGCAAAACTTACAGGGCTCCCATTTATTACAGCAGAAAATAAATTTGAAGCACTGGCGGCACATGATGCAATCGTGGAGGCGCATGGTGCATTGAAAACGGTTGCAGTAAGCCTGATGAAAATCGCCAATGATATTCGAATGTTATCCTCCGGTCCGCGCAGTGGTATCGGCGAACTCTTTATTCCAGACAATGAGCCGGGCTCATCCATTATGCCGGGCAAAGTAAATCCTACCCAGTGCGAAGCGCTTACCATGATTGCTGCGCAGGTTATGGGTAATGATGTAACGATTGGCATTGGCGGTGCTACCGGGCATTTTGAGTTGAACGTATTCAAACCGGTAATGATCTACAACTTCCTGCACAGCGCAAGGCTGATTGGCGATGGGTGTGTATCATTCAATGATAGATGCGCCGCGGGTATCGAACCTATTGTTGCCAACATTAAAAAACATGTTGACAATTCATTAATGCTGGTGACGGCGCTGAATACTAAAATCGGGTATTACAAGGCTGCAGAAATAGCCCAAAAAGCTCATAAGGAAGGCACTACGCTTAAGGAAATGGCCATTAGCCTGGGATACGTTACGGCTGAACAATTTGATGAATGGGTGGTTCCAGCCAATATGGTTGGGAAGACTAACCAGGCCTGAAAGCTAGTAAAAACACTATAGTAAAAAGAGAAGAATCCCGGGTTCTTCTCTTTTTTTTAACCGTAATATTTGTATTACTGTGTCATCCCGTGGTATCTTACTGGTTGAATATTTTTTCAAATTCATCTAAATCCAAACTCTATGAAAAGTAATGCCCATACACCACTTTACTTTTCTGCCTATCCGCTTAAAGCAATCACCGAACCAGCAAACAATGGTTCCTCATCGTCACATACACCGTATTTGCGGTCCGTATTGGCGGGAAAAACAAAAACGAGCAGCCGTGTCAGGGTATTCCCGATGGCTAACCCTTACACACAAAAAAAAGTGAATGCAAAGCCGATCAAACCGGCAAAGAATGTAGAAGCCAGCGGAACAGACTGGTTCAATCATTACGAGTAAACCCCTGAGCTATAACAAAAGCAAACGCCCCTGCCGAGTCGGGGGCTTTGTCTTTCTAAAGCTCCTAATACTCGAATTAGATAAAAGATAAAAGTGGTATTCATGTGGAAACTCCGACTGAATACCACTTTTATCTTTTATCTTTTAGTTTTTATCTTTTATCTCAAATGTTGTTGTTTTTCCACTACGTAAATAATATGTTCGTTTTACCCTCACCGATATACAGCCTTACGTATTTTCCATAGTTTAAGAGTGCATATCCATATATTTACTGATACACCCTAGTTAATTTCCCCCGGGAAGATCGGTGCTCGTACCTAATCCTACGAAAGAAAATCCTATCTCCTTTGGCCTGCCGTTTGTTACTACTGTATGTCTCAAATCCGTTACTATGAAACCAACACTTGCTTTTGAAAAAAAGTATCTCATCATCACCGGGATAGCTTTCTCATTGTGCAGTTTGCCTGTAATCACATTAGCACAAACACTGGACTTTGGTAAAAGTTATTATAATGTTACCAAAGCTATGTCGGGTGGAACTGTTGAAACTGGTGATGTACTTGAAATAAGAGCTACCATCACAGTCAAGGCGGGTGCATTTGACAGTTGTGGTTTTTTTGATTTTATTCCTTCCGGTACTTCATATATACCTGGTACTATCCGGGTGCTGACAAACGAAGGAAAGATCTATAAACAGTTTACCGATGCATCGGACGATGATTGTGGATGGATCAATGGATCGGTAGTTCGTATCAATCTCGGCTATTCATCTGTAAACGGTGCCACTTCTTATCGACGTGGACGCGTAGCAAGCAATCATAAACCATCCTTATATGGTTCCAGTTGTATCATGCTTGCCTCCTATCGCGTAACCGTCACTGCCGCGCTCAACAGTACGCTGAATTTGGGTAGCGGCTGGTTTAGTTATCAGACTGCCTTCGACCCCGTACAGTTATTTCTTTTTTCATCCAATATGGTTAAGGTATACCCTAACACTGCAATCGGTACTACCGTTACCGGAACAAATATGTTCGGAGCTGAATCAAATGGAAGTTTCGGTATGGGTAAATCGCGTAACCGCACTGCCTCTTCATTAATGTCGCCTGCATTTGCAATTCAACCTCTGGATATAGGTACGCCTTTCGATATGGCTTACGCAATCGTTAATAATAGCTCCACGCGCTCCAACTATACCACAAGCAATTCGTGGGCAAAGCCCGATAATTCATTCCCCACTCACCGTGTATTTGGATTATGGGATATCATCGGGGATCATACCGGCTCCACCACTGCATATGGCAATGCGGCTGCAGATACAGTTGTTTCCAACAATGGAGGATATATGCTCGTGGTGAATGGAGCTTACCGTAATGATTCCATTTTACAGAGAACTGTAACTGGACTTTGTCCCGGCACCGTATATGAAATCACGGCCTGGTTTCGAAATCTGTGTTCAAAATGTGGTTGTGATAGCAATGGAACTGGCGCTATCGCAACATCAGGTCCTTTAAATTATATACCTACAGGTGTTGGTGATTCTTCCGGCGTGCATCCCAATATCGCGTTTGAAATAAACGGCATAGATCACTATAACACGGGTGATCTTCTTTATACAGGTGCCTGGGTAAAAAAAGGATTCACCTACCAGACGGGTGCCTCTCAAACCAGTTTTATATTGCGTTTTTCCAATAATACCACCGGAGGTGGAGGAAACGATTGGGCGATGGATGATATTTCTGTTGCAAGCATCGGTCCCGTAATGTCATACTCACCAAATAATATTACCGCGGTGTGTTCAGGCAATCCGATAATGCTTTATGACACGGTGAGATCAGGATTTAATGCATATACCTACTACCAATGGCAGCGGAGTACCAACAACGGTTCTTCGTGGACAACGGTTACTCCGGTAACAGGTCCCGCCACACCAGTGCAAGTTGGTGCTACCTGGGAATACGTAGCCTCTTACCAGGTGCCTCCATCAGACACGGAACCAGAAGATAGTGCCGATCAATACAGGGTGATTGTAGCATCATCTGCCGGTAGTCTTACAGGTCCCTCGTGCCGGTTTACCGACCCCATTAATTTGATCTCCTTACAAATTCTTGAGTGCGGTATAGCACTTGAAAATAACTTACTCTCATTTTCGGGTCGCGTAGCCGATCGCAAGGCTTTGCTGGAATGGACTGTTGCCGAAACAGATCCATGCCTGTATATCGTTGAAAGGAGTATTAATGGAATCGATTATTATCCAATTGCACAGGTGAGAAGTAAGAACAATGGTGCCCCCGAAAACAACTATACCTACAGCGATCCCCTGCAACCAGGTAATAATTTTTACTATCGCATCCAGGTGCGTAAACCGGATGGGCATGCAAACTTTTCCCGTACCATTCGACTTGCTTTGGAAGGCAATGGTTTGTTTTTTGTACGGGTGGTAAACCCCTTTGCCACGAAGCTTCAATTTGATCTCCATACTGACAAAGACGCCACTGCGTCAGTATCACTAATTAATGCAGCCGGCATCACTGTACAGCAGAGAACTTTCAAGTTGCGGGCTGGAACCAACCAATTGCAATTGGATAATGTAGCGGCATTGCCGTCAGGAGTGTATTTCCTTGCATGCAGGGTAGGTAATGAACTCCTCAGGCAAACGGTGTTCAAACAAAATAATAACACATACTAACTATATGAGAAAGCTATTAACCTTATTCCTAATGCGGGTTACGCTTTTTATAATACCTGCACTTTATCGCTTATCTCCGTATTTGTTTCTACGGTAGTGTGTTGCTCATCGGGTTGGTGTTTTTTGAAAAAGCGTTTCTGAAATACCAGCAGCGTAATCACACCAACTGAAATAGACGCGTCGGCGATATTAAAGATAGGACTGAAGAATTCGAAGCGGTCACCACCTATGAACGGTACCCATTTTGGAAAGTGGGAGTCGATGATGGGAAAGTGGAGCATGTCGACCACACTGCCATGTAAAAAAGAAGAGTAACCGTCGCTGGAAAAAGAAGCAACGCCTGAATAAGGTATGTAATCCTTCAAATTGGGATCGTAATGCAATCCCTTGTCGAAGATCATTCCGTAAAACATGCTGTCGATAAGGTTGCCCAGTGCACCGGCATATATCAGCGCGGCACATACGATAAAACCCGTTTTGTACTGCTGCTTTACAATCCTGCCGAGGTACCACGTTCCAAAAATAACAGCGGCAAGGCGAAACAGCGTTAACAGTAACTTTCCCGTTTCATTACCGAACTTCCAACCCCAGGCCATGCCGGGATTCTCAATAAAATGAAGGCGAAACCAGCTAAGGTTCGAAATATTTGTATCACCTGTAGGATAAGTAGTTTTAATCCAAATTTTTAATACCTGGTCGGCCAGGATGATGAGAAATATGATAAAAAAAACGTTTCTAAGCTTCACCATTTTCGGTTTAAGGAGCAAATATAGGAAGAAAGCCCTGAGCTCAGGCCTCGAGCTACGAGCCTTGAGCTGCGAGCAAAGTCTTAAAATTTGCAACACATTTCCGTGTTAAAGACGGTATGTAATTTATAAGTCGAACGCAGTTAAGTAACATGGCCTAAGTTCCAGGGCTCGAAGCCCGAGGCTCGCAGCTCGAAGCTGTCTTATTCCTCATAGTACACCCTCTTCACCCGCTGCGATACTCCCGTCATAATCTCATACGGTATCGTCCCTGCCCATTCAGCTACCTGTTGCACAGGTAATTGTTCTCCAAAAACAATCACCTCATCTCCTTCCTCCACACCTGGTATATGCGTAATATCAATCATGGTCATATCCATACACAC
Organism: uncultured Chitinophagaceae bacterium; assembly: GCA_965652975.1. Taxonomy (GTDB): domain Bacteria; phylum Bacteroidota; class Bacteroidia; order Chitinophagales; family Chitinophagaceae; genus CADEDV01. The sequence continues at coordinate 15,530 of CBFGYO010000063.1, forward strand.
AGTGCCTACAACAGGGGCTTCCTGTTGACGCACAACAACTTTTCCTCTTCCATTGCCAAGTCGCCGCGAATAGCCGTCTGCATATCCCAATCGAATGGTGGCAATAATTGCATCCTGATTCATTACTGCTTTTCGATTGTAGCCGACAGACTCGCCAGCTTTCAAATGTTTGATTTGTGCAACAGTAGATTTTAAAGTTGCTACTGTCTGCAATGAAAGATTGCCCGAACCTGAACTATCCACACCATACAGCCCGATACCCAGGCGCACCATATCCATATGCAGGAACGAATGCCGCATAACGGCCGCAGAATTGGCAATATGCCGGATAAATGAATATCCAATAAGCGACTGGAGTTGATCCGATGCTTCGATAAACTGTTTATACTGACCCAGTGTAAATACATCTTCTGCTACATCCTCGCTCGCAGCCAGATGGGTAAATACAGACTGTATACGGAATGACGATGATGAACGCAGAAAATCAGCGAGGCGTGGTATATCATTTAACGTAAATCCCAGGCGATTCATGCCTGTTTCAATTTCGATATGGACAGGGTAAAACTGTATGCCCTCGTCACGTAAAAATGCATCAAGCGTAAGCAATCCTTCGAATGAATATATTTCAGGTTCAAGATTGTGTTCTACAATTAGATCGTAACTGTTTTCCTCGGGATTCATAACCATCACAGGTAATGAAATACCTGATTTCCTCAAATCAACACCTTCGTCTGCATATGCCACACCGAGATAGTCTACTTTATGATACTGAAGTACACCGGCGATTTCTGCACCCCCGCTTCCATATGCAAAAGCTTTCACCATCGCCATCACTTTTGTATTAGGTTTCAATATGCGCTGGTACTCCTTAAGGTTATGCACGATAGCATTGAGATTGATCTCGAGTACTGTCTGATGCACCTTCTGTTCAAGCCATTTGCTGATGCGTTCGAAAGCAAAAGATCTCGCGCCTTTCAACAAAATAAAGTTCTCCCTGAACTGGTGCGATATCGCTTCATCCAAAAAATTATCGGTCGACAGGAAAAATGAAACCTCGGGTAATGCTTCTTTGAACAATAGAAAATGAGAAGAGAGTTGTGGGCCTATGCCAATGAGCCGTTGAACATTCCTGGCTTTAAGTTCGGACGCAACCTGCCTGTATAATATTCCCGGCTCGATACCTGACTGTGGAATGTCTGAAAGAATGACCGTTGAGGAATAATTCCCCCCCTGTTGCTTCAGGTAATCGAGGGCAATTCCCAACGATGACAAATCATTGCTATAACTATCATTGATGATATAGCAGTTGTTGATCCCTTTCTTCAATTCCATCCGCATCTCGACAGGCTCAAGTTGCAATAATCGCTGCCTGATAATCTCCTCTTTGCTTTTAAAGTCAGGGAGATACTCCCATATAAAAGCAATGCATAATAACGCATTTTCTATCGAAGCCTCATCAGTAAAAGGAATGCTGCATTTAAATTCGCTGAAATGGCTGTCTCTTTCTTTTTTGCGACCGGTAACGGAAAAACTAACACTTGACCTGTTGAAATTTAATGAATGTATTCTTATATCATCCTCCGGTTGATTGCCACAGTAAACAATTCGCGCACCGGAATTTTTCAATAATTTTTTACCGGGGTCGTCTTTTGAATGACAAATAACAAGGTTGGCACCTGCAAATAGCTTTATTTTCTCTTCGAGTTTTTCGTTGTTGTCCCTGAACCCTTCGTTATGGGTATCACCAATATTGGAAAGGATACCAATAGTGGGTTGAATAATCCGCTCCAGCTTTTCCATTTCACCCGGCATGGAAATACCAGCTTCAAAGATTCCCAGTTCATGATTGTCTTGCAAAAGCCATACGCTGAGGGGTACACCTATTTGTGAATTGAAACTTTTAGGACTTCTTACAATTCGCACGTCATCCTTCAGTAACTGGTACAACCATTCCTTGATGATCGTTTTGCCGTTGCTTCCGGTAATACCAACAATCGGTATGTTGAACCTTGCGCGGTGATGTGCTGCCAGTTGCTGCAATGCCTGTAAACTATCAGCTACCTGCAGGAAGTTTGCACCTGGAAAATCGTCGACTTGTTGTGCTTCCATTACAACAAAATTCCTGACGCCTTTACGATATAGTTCAGGTATAAAGAGGTGACCATTGCGTCTTGCACCCTTCAATGCAAAGAAAAGCGACGAAGCGGGTACGACGACCTTCCTGCTGTCGAACAAAAGATGCTCAATGATGGTATTGTCATCTACCGGACCTGTAGCCTTAATGATGGCGGCAATATCAGCTAAATAATAGTTCACGTATTGATTATTGGCTAAATGCTTTCATCCGTAACCTCGGGTGGAACACCCTTCTTCTTCATAATTATCGAGTAAAAAATGGAACCGCCCAGAAACACCATGATCACGCCAAGTGATATTATCACCTGTATCGTTTTGTCGGGTATCAATTTATTTACAAAATCCTGGGCTACCATTTTTAGACCTATAAAAGCCAGTACAATGGCAATACCCTGCTGCAGGTAATCAAATTTGCTTACGGCACCACGCAATAGGAAAAATAGCGAACGTAAACCCAACACAGCGAAAATATTAGAAGTATAGATCACGAGCTTATCCTGCGAAATGCCCATAACAGCAGGAATTGAATCAAGTGCAAAAACCAGGTCGATTGCTGCCAGCATTACGATCACGACAAACAACGTCGTGTATTTTCTTTTCCCGCCTTCTTTAATGATATACTTGCCCTCGCCATCGTGTGGCACGAGCGGTAATATCTTTTTCAACCACCGGTAGATCTTTGTATCATGTGGTTCAAACTCCTCATCATCTGATGCGGTAAACATTTTATACCCGGTATACAACAGAAAAACACCAAAGAGATATAATATCCAGTGAAACTTGTTGACCAGTACCACACCGACTGTAATAAAAATAACGCGGAAGATAACCGCCATCAGTATTCCAATAAGTAAAACGCGGCCAAAATATTTTTCCTTGACGGAAAACGATGAGAAAATGAGGATGAAGACAAAAATATTGTCGATACTCAGGCTCCACTCCATCAGGTAGCCGCTCAGATATTCAAGTGCGAGCTGTTGCCCGTTCTTGATCCACATAAATACAAAAAAACCAATGGCCAGTCCAACCCAGAAGAATGTTTGGTATAAGGCCTGGCGAATAGTAATTGTTTGATTCTTCTTACTTAACAGGCCGAGATCAAAAATTAGTGCGAGAACTAAAATACATCCAAAAACAAGATACGTTAACTGGTCCGATGTCATCAGGAGGGTTACTTTTTATAAGAGGCAAAGATAAGGTAACTGTCGAGGGTAACCCTTAGAAACCCTCCTTTGAAAGTTTCTCACAGAGAGCGTTGCGCATTATTCTTACAAACAACCAGGTTTACACCCAATGAGCCACTGCGAGAAAACTCATACGGCATATTTCCGTCGCCGAACCTGTTGATAAACCCACCCCGCGAGTATTACGAGCAGGACTGGTAAAGCGATATTCACCATTTGCCAGGTAGCCTTTTGTTCAGTCACCTTTTGTGAATCAAGCAGGCGCAAAACGATGTCTTTATTCCTTGTTTGGATGATGGCGGGGTTGTTGACCAGGTATTCCATACAGTTTTGCAAAAATTCCCTGTTGGCAAATTGGTATTCATACTGTGACCCTGCGGTATAAAAATTTAAACCCATGGGTAAGGGACCATTATTTGGTGAAAAATCATTCAACAGCATGTCCCCGTCGCCCACTACGATTATTTTATTATCAACCGATATATCGCGGAAAGGGACACCAAATGCCTGCAAACTGTCTACCTGCGACTGGGTAGCCCGGTTTCGGTAAAGCGATGGGAACTTTCCTTCAAGCAGCCAGGCTATAGGAATATTTTTTTGTCTGAATTTGGCATCTTCTGCCGTATTGCGATTTTCATTAAGACTTATTAGCGCGGGGGTGCTAATAATTCGTGAATTGTCCGATGAAGCCAATAAAGGCGTTTTATCAATTCCAGGTGTGGTAATCGTATCAACCGGGTTGACAAAACGTCCGGCCACCAGTCCAATATTTTTATTTATCGTATGGTTACCTTTTGATTCAAAGAGGGGATAATAGTTCCAATGCAAAAACTCGTACTGCGGATTTTCGGCACTTCCACCAACCATAAAAGGCATAAAGTCGCACTGAAGGTCCATCAGCAAACTGCCATTCACTCTTGCTCCATAACGGAACAATAGATCCGTCAAATTAAGATTTCGATCGTAGGCAACTATTTCCGGTTTGAATCGAAGGCTATCCTGCTCGGCGATCAATGCATCAATGAAGAGCAATAATTTTCCTCCCCTCATTACATACTGGTCGATTTTGAATTTTTCGTCTTCGGTGAATTGTAATGTAGGTTTTACCATTACAAGCACTTTGAACGTATCTGGAATAAATGGTTGTGTGTTGAGGTTTAAAGTGAATAACTGGTAATCGGTACGGAGCACCTGTTCCAGGTGTGCTGTCCTGGGATCGGCATATTGTGGCAATCCATTCATAAGCCTGCTGCCTACCATTGGCTCGCCATTTCCTATTGAATAACCCACAAGTGGTTTATTGGTATTAATGAGCCCATCGAGTGATTTTGCAAACTGGTATTCCATCATGGCCTCGGCGCTGTTCATTTCCACGGCAGAAATCATACGCTTACCACCTGAATACAAATTTACCAGTGCCTGTTGTCCTTTGTACTTTACAAGTGCTACAGGATATACTCTTTTGTTTTCCTGTCCCGCTTTTACCTGTACCGTTAAGTTGATCGGTGATGCGCCAAGGCTTACCAATGTGTCTTCATAGGTGCGGCCTACCTGCTCGGGAATTTCTTCCTGTGGTGAGATAAAACGGTAGTGAACTTTTGAACCGTTTTCATCTTTCAGCAATTGCAAAAACTCTTCGGTGCTGTTGGCAAGTTTACGGAAGCCTGCGGGGAACTCTCCATGCAGGAAAACATCCACCTGCAGATCATCATCCAGCTTGCGCACAATATCTTTTGACGCCTTGCTTAAAGTATATCGTTTTTCCCTGGTAAGATCCAGCCTCCCGTGATAAATGGACGCAAGGAAGTTGAGTAATATAAGCGATAGCAACACTAATAGCCAGCCTGATCGGGAACTGAAAACTGATGCAAAACGTTTTTTCATCTTACCGCTTTAATAAGTTGCGTCGCGTTAGGGTTAAGAAAAGAAAGATCATTGACAGAAAGTAAATGATATCCCGCGAATCGATCACACCGCGGCTGATGCTGCGATAGTGAAAATCGATGCCGGCCATCTCCACATAATAATCTGCTCCATTTTGCAATCCTGGTAATTTACTCACAGCATTAAAGCCGTAATAGAGCAATACACAACCAATCAGCGCCATGATAAATGCCACCACCGCGTTGCTTGTAAAGCTGCTGCAGCATATGCCAATGGCAGTAAACACGGCGGCAAGAAAGAACAACCCGATGTAGGCGCCGAGTGTGGCACCGGTATCCAGCCCCTCATTGGATGATAGATGCTGAATAGAAAAAAAGTAGACAATTGTAGGCAGCAAAGCGATTATCACTACAGCCAGGCTACCTAAATATTTTCCTCCAATTACCTGCCAGGCGGTAAGCGGGCGGGTTTGAAGCAATTCAAACGTCCCGGTTTTAAATTCTTCTGAAAAGCTGCGCATGGTTATGGCTGGTATCAGCAATAACAATACCCAGGGCGCGAGTTCGAAGAAACGATCGAGCGTGGCATAACCGAAATCGAGAATATTATCCTGGAAAACAAAAAGCATCAACCCGTTGACCAACAGAAAAACGATGATGGCTATATACCCGGTTAAGCTGCTGAAATATTGACGTAGTTCCTTCTTGTAAACAGACCACATAGTGTGTGCAAAATAAGGGAAAGAAAGGAAGAAACAGAGCAGGGTTGCACGCAAACCTGCCTGCCGGCAGGCGGGGAACGCAAAGAAGCGCAAAGCGCGCAA
>CBFGYO010000064.1:0-21342 GCA_965652975.1 uncultured Chitinophagaceae bacterium
AAGAAGAAGGAAGTGTGTTGGGAGGGCTGGGGAATATTTTTGATGGGAGAGAATAGGGAGAAAGATAAAAGTTAAAAGATAAAAGATAAAAGTTGTATCAGGTCGGACACTCCGAACTAGTGCAACTTTTATCTTTTAACTTTTATCTCTTAAAAGGCTTTCAACGTCTTCACCTCTTCCTTCACCGCTGCATTTTCCGGGTACATTACTGATTTGACCATATTGTTGAGGGTCAAAAATTTCTTTGCCGCATTTTGTATGTCTTCTTTTGTAATTGCATTTACTTTTTGTTCATAATCCAGGATGTTTTCCGGGTTGTCCTGGTTGATAAATGCATTGGATAATCCTGAAAGCCAGTAGTCGTTATTTTGCAGTTGCACGTGATATTGTTTCTTCCAGGTTTCTTTCACCTTGTCGAGATCTTTTTGTTCCACTCCTTTTTCCTGCGCTTCTTTGATTATGTCAAGCAAGGCATTGGTGAGTTTTTCAACATTTTCGGGACCGCAGGGAACGGTAGCGCGTATGCTGTAATGCTCATAAGGGCGCTTCATAATGGAGCCGCCCATACCGCCGCCATACATACCACTCATATCTTCTCTTAGTTTTTCAATGATCTTGATGTTCAGCACTTCGAGTAATGCAGCCAGGTGCATCCTGTTTTGACGGGTGTATTCTGTTTCGCCTTCAAACAGGAGATTGATCATAGCTTGTGATTCTTTACCTCTTTTGATCTTGATATCCGTTGTGCCTTTCACCAGGCGCAGGCCTACGTCCTTGTAACTATTTTCTTTTGGCGCTGCAGGCAATGAACCAAGATATTTTTCCAGCAAAGGCTTTGCCTGTACAGGATCAATATTGCCAACGAATGTAAAGTGCATGCCATGGGCGTTGCCGAATATTTCTTTATATATCGCCAAAGAACGGTCGAGTTTTATTTTATCGAAGTCGGAGGGTTTGGGCATGGCATCCACCCACGGATGATTGTTGTAGGCCAGTTTTTGCAACGTGTCCTGGTATGATGTGGATGGATCTTTACTGGAATATTCCAACGCGCCTTTTTCCTTGCTAATGAATGAACGGAAAAGAGCTTCATCTTTACGCGGAGCAGTAAAATATAGATAAGTAAGTTGCAGCATGGTCTCAAAATCCTTTACGCTGCTTCTACCTTCAATGCCTTCCTCATCTGCGTTTAAATATGGCGTAACTGTAAAGCTTTTGCCAGCTTTAAACTTACCGAGATCGGTGGGCGACATATCCTTGATACCCATTTGCTGCACGATCACAGCGGAATAGATAGCGTTTTGCTTATCGGCAACTGAGTATTTATGGTAGCCGCCCCAGCGCCACGCGTCATAAACGATTTCGTCATTTTTTAAAACAGTAGGTTTTATGCTTACGGTTATGCCATTGCTGAGCGTAAAATCAGTAGTGCCCAGTTTTTCATTCTTCGTTGTAGCTGTAGTTGATCCGGGTGCTGGCGATTTGTCGAGTAATGCTGTGGCTACAGCCGCTTCTGCATATGCCTTCACCGGTTTGGCATTTGCTTTCACTACTGCGTCCAGCAGTTGCGCGTTTGTAGGCAGCTTGTCCTTCATTGCTGCGGGAGCCTGTACCAATGTGAATGCATTGCTGGTAGAAGGCATTTTTTTAGCGATATCATTGATCTCCTGAAGTGTAATTCCGGGAACTGCTTCCTTTATAAAATTATATCGATTGGTAATTCCCGGCATAGGTGCACCATTGAGAAAATTATTTAGATACTGCCCTACTAAGGCGCCCGATTCTGACTTATCTTTTTCTTTAAAAGCTTTCTCCGTGTTGTTGAGCAGGCTCGCCTTTGCGCGATCCAGCTCACTTTGCAAAAATCCAAACTGCCGCGCTTTATTAGTTTCTTCCATCAGTGCGTCGATGGCATCGTTTACCGTACCCTGGCTTACTACGGCAAATGAATTGAAAGAATTATAGCCTCGGAGGAATGGCGAATAACCTGTTTGCGCAAAAAGAAACGGTGGATTTTCTTTTTGTGTAAGTTCATTCAGGCGCTGGTTGATGAGTGTACTTACCAGGCCCTCAACAAGGCTTTTGCGATAATCGGCCCAGGTTTTTTGTTTTTGTGCCGGCTTTACAAAATTATATATCTGGATAAACGTGTTGGTAGCCTCCTCATCAGTTACTACCAACGCTTCAGGCGTAGTGCGTTGTTTGATGGGAATGATAGATGGCCGTGGTGTTGCTGAAGGTGGATTTTTAAATTTTTCAAAATGTGCGATGATCTTTTTTTCAGCTTCAGCAGGATCAATATCTCCCACCACGATTACCGCCATCAGGTTGGGACGGTACCAGTTTTTATAGAAACTCTTTAGTGTTTCGTGCTTGAAAGTTTTAAGAACAGTATCCGTACCTATTGGCAAGCGCTGTCCATATTTCGAACCATTGAATAATACGGGAAAATATTTGCGGCTCATTCTTTCAAACGATCCTTTGCTTAGTCTTGACTCTTCGAGTACCACGCCACGTTCTTTTTCAATCTCCGTTTTATCGAAAAGATTATTGAATGCCCAGTCTTCAAGCACGGTAAAACCTTTCTCTACCATTTCTGGGTCTTCGGTAGGCACCGGCAAAATATAGACTGTTTCATCAAAGCCGGTATAGGCATTCAGGTCGGCACCGAATTTCACACCTGATTTTTGTAAAAAATCTACAAGTTCATTCTTCGGAAAATTCTTCGAGCCATTAAAGCCCATGTGTTCCATAAAGTGTGCAAGGCCCCGTTGGTTATCATTTTCCAGCACAGATCCGGCATTGACTGCCAACCGCAGTTCAACTTTCTTTTCAGGTTTTATATTGCGACGTATATAATAGGTAAGTCCGTTGGACAGTTTGCCAACTTTTACGTCGGGATCGACGGGCAATGGGTCTGTAAGCTTGTACTGGCAAAATGCAGCTACGTAGAATAAGCCCGACAACAGGCTTAAAATGATTTTTCGTGTGATGGTCATGGCATTTGGTTTTTGAATTTTCGAACAGGGATATAAATATAAAGGCAAATTGCAAGTGGTGGCCTGCCGTTTATATCTTTTTTAAGGTTTCGCGCAAAGCACGCAAAAATTAAAAGCAAAGACGCAAAGGGTAATTTTATTTTTGCGTCTCCGCTTCTTAGCTCCTTTGCGTGAAACTAAAGTGAATCCAACCCCTGCCGCACTTCCTTTGTTTTCAATGTATCCGTGCGTTTTTTTAATGCATCAGGGTAATTACTTACCAGGGATAATTCGTATTCATCTTTTTTCTTCAACTTTTGAATAAAGTCACGCAGTTGCAACGAGTCGCTGCTGCTCCTGTATGCCTGGTCATGTGCGAGCAACACGAGATTATCGGGTTTCTTTGTACGCTTATGTGTAAACACGCTGTCGATCTGGGTTAATAATTCATCGGCTGTATTCTTTACGGCGTATGTCTTAGGGTCGAAATGCCATTCCAGGTCCCAACCCATCACTACAAACCCTGCTTTTTGCAATGAATCCATTGCTGCTTTACTTTTCCTTATGTCTGTATAATGGAGACTATCGATGCGCCAGCTATTGCGGCCCGGTGCACGTACAATATTATTATCAGGCAACAGGCTGTCTTTCGTTCGTTCCATATCCTTTACAACGTTGGCGGGTTCTTCATAAAATTTATCATACCTGTTATGAGCATGGGTATAGCTATGATTGCACAATTCTATATTCTTAGCCATCTTCAGGCTGTCCCATACTGCTGCCTGTCCTGCACTGGCAAATACATGTTCACCTACAATGAAAAATGTAACAGGAACATTTTCCTGTTGTACAATGTCAAGCACATTCTTGGTTCCCCTATTAGGTCCATCATCGAACGTGAGATAGATTTTCTTTTTTTGTTTGACGGGCTTCTTGGGTCTTGCAGTAACAATAATTGATTTAGTCGGAGCGAGCCTGCATTCTATGGCGTCAAAAGTTGGTTTGTTTTCTTGCGCTTCAGGTCGGCAGGCTACGAGGTAGATTGAAAGAACGAGTGGGAGGGTGTACTGCGTAAGATAGCCCGAAGGCTCGGGTTCGTCGGGGGTGACAGGTGTTTGCATTTTGAATAGTTTAATTTGATATGTGAATGTAATTAGGGGACAGGGTGGTGTGCAAGAATGTTTGGTTAAATAAAAGCGAAAGGCAGTTTCACGCGGCGCCCGCCATGTAAGCCGCGACGGAGTGGGCAAACAGTTTTATGTATCTCCGAACCTTGTTGCGTCGTAAAACTTCGCTGCGAGCGTTGCGGGAAACAAATCGCGTCATTTAAACCCCGCTGGAAATATCTTAAATTCGCACCTCAACTAAACCGCAATGATCAGGAAACAGGAAGTTTTACAGGATGTCGTTATCAAGTTTGCAGGCGATAGTGGGGATGGAATGCAGTTGACGGGTACCCAATTTACTAATAACACGGCCCTTTTAGGTATAGATCTCTCTACTTTCCCTGATTTCCCCGCCGAAATTCGCGCTCCACAGGGCACTTTACCCGGCGTGAGTGGATACCAGTTGCGATTTTCTTCCGACAGGGTGTTCACACCCGGCGATGCCTGCGATGTGCTGGTGGCAATGAATGCGGCAGCTCTTAAAACGAACCTCACAGCTCTCAAAAAAGGAGGAAAGATTATCGTCAATACCGATGGTTTTGATGGCAAAAACCTCCGTCTCGCCAATTATCCCGAAGGTGAAAACCCCCTGGAAAATGGCAGCCTCGATAATTATGAAGTGATCAAGATGGACGTGACCAAGATGACACGGGAGGCTTTGAAAGATTTTACCATGGGCATGAAAGAGAAAGACCGCGCAAAGAACATGTTTGTGTTGGGATTTCTATACTGGATGTATGGGCGAAGCATGGAGAATACGATCGCGTTTCTCCAGGAAAAGTTTGGGAAGAAGCAGGAAATTTTTGACAGCAATATCAAAGTATTACAGGCCGGATATAATTATGGTGATACGACCGAAACCTTTACCACTACTTATAAGGTGGAAAAGGCGAAGATGCAAAGTGGCGTGTATCGCTCTATCATGGGCAACCAGGCTGTGACATTTGGTCTTATTGCAGCTTCGCAAAAGAGTGGCTTGCCACTGTTTCTGGGTTCATACCCCATTACACCGGCTTCGGATATTTTGCATGAATTAAGCAAGTATAAAAATTTTGGGGTTCGTACGTTCCAGGCCGAAGACGAAATTGCAGCGATCACCTCCGCTATCGGTGCTGCTTATGGCGGTTCATTGGGCGTTACCACTACTTCTGGCCCGGGCATGGCTTTGAAAGCCGAAGCGATGGGACTTGCGGTAATGCTTGAAATTCCTTTGCTGATATGTGATGTGCAACGTGGTGGTCCATCCACCGGTTTGCCTACCAAAACGGAGCAGTCAGACCTGCTGCAGGCATATTATGGTAGAAATGGTGAATGCCCGATGCCCATTGTTTCGGCTTCCACACCTGCCGATTGTTTTGAAGCAGTGTATGAAGCAGTTCGCATCGCAGTTCAACACATGACACCCGTTATTTTTTTAAGTGATGGTTATATAGCTAACGGTGCTGAACCCTGGAAGTTTCCGCAGTCGGACCAATTGCCGGCAATACCGGTGAAGTTTAAAACGGAGTTGGGACACGGCGAAGAAAAGTTGCAACCGTACCTCCGCGATGAAAAGCTGGCCAGGCCCTGGGCTATTCCCGGTACACCTGGATTAGAACACCGGATTGGCGGCTTGGAAAAACAAAATATTACGGGCAATGTGAACTATGAACCGGAAAATCACCAACTGATGGTAAAGATCCGGCAGGAAAAGGTTGATAAGATCGCTGAATATATCTCCGAACAAAAACTGGATAGCGGACCCGAAAAAGGCAAGATCCTGGTGCTTGGCTGGGGTTCTACCTACGGTGCTATTAAAAGTGCCGTGTCGGAACTGCAGGCCAAAGGTCATGCTATCAGTCATGCACACCTGCGGCATATCCGTCCATTCCCCAAGAACCTGGGCGATATCCTGCGCAATTTTGAAACGGTGTTGATTCCTGAAATCAATAATGGTCAGCTCATCCGCATTATCCGTGACTTGTATTTCATAGATGCCAAAGGTTACAACAAGATCATGGGGATACCCATTACGAAGACGGAACTGGTGATGAAGCTGGAGGAAATGCTCGCGTAGGGTGCGTGCACTGTTTCATGCAAAGTAAGTTTATAAAAAACCATTTGCGCCTTTGTCCAAAACTTCGCGAGCTTTGCGTGAAACAAACCCTTCTATATGAGAAAGTACCTCATCCTAATTGCGCTTTTCCAATTCGTTTTTCTAGTTACCATCTGTGGGCAGGAGAAAAATATCCATAAACAAAAATTCAACTGGGGACGTGGTGAACAGGATACTACTGCCGGCTATGCACAGGCGGTGCGTGTAGATAATGTGCTGTACATTTCCGGCACGGTATCGCGTGATGTTACCCCCGAAGGTATCAGGAGGGTATACCAAAACCTGGAAAGGACATTGCAGCATTACGGCGCCACCTTTCAAAATGTAGTTAAAGAAAATCTTTATACCACCGATATCGAAGCGATGAAAAAATACAATGATGCCCGGAAAGCTTTTTACAAAGGTGATTTTCCTGCGGCTACCTGGGTGCAGATATCGAGATTGTATATGGAAGACGCGAAATTGGAAGTTGAGTTGATCGCCCATCTACCGAAATAGCTTCGAGCTCCGAGCTTCGAGCGAGCACTTGAACAACGTTAATAGAGTAATTCTGGCTCACAGCTCGAGGTCTCTATGGAGATATCGGCGCTTCCCTTACTTCGGACGTCGTAAAGAGATATTTGTAACCTATGGAGAGGCCATAGGCCACCATAGTTATAATAAGTCCATACATGAATATATTATAGGAAATACGCAGCCACTTATATTTTTTTGCCAGCACCAGACCCAGGAAGTAAATATCTTTTACCATGCTTCCATAGAGATAATCCCGGCTGTTAAGCATTTCGCGCATTCCCCAATCATAATCCGGTAATGACATATTGTGGAAATTGCCAAAAAACAGCAGGTTGGTCTTTTTTGATGTGATATCTTCTTTGGTAAACCTGCCTTCTGTAATATTTGGCCTGGTTGCTTTTACAGCAAATACAATTGTGGAAACGCAAACCAGTATGAGTATGATTGTGGGTATGATCAGGTGAGGTTCTTCTTCGATTTTTCTCAATAAAACAGAAATAACTACGGAGAGAATAATCGAGTTTACGGAGATCATGATATTGGCTTTGCTATCGGCCATCTGGCTCAAACTCGCATGGTTGCTGGCCATGATGCGGAATACGGTCGATATTCCTCTTTCCGTTTGTGTATCCTTATCCTTATTCTTTTTGTTTTTTGGATCAGATGCATCTACGGGTATCTCTTCTTTCATTACCGCCAGCATGTCGTCGGCCTTGTTGTTCTTTTTGGATGACTTCTTACCATTGCCATCATCCTTTGATTTGAGTTCGGCAATGTGCTTTTCTTTTACCGGCTGCAACTTCCTTTTTCCATAATCTGTAAAGTATTTATGGTTTTCCATGAACGTGATATTCATTTTGCGCCATTTCTTCTTGGAAAGATCTTCGCCGGAGATTTCAGCAAGTTCCTGCCTCAATTCCTCGTTTTTTATTTTAAATTCGTCTGTACCCAGGTGAAAGAGATCGGCATCACTAATTATTTGTTCGATTAATGTTCCCGGAGCTTGTGGCATTTTTGTTGTTTCAATAGCCTTGATTACTTTATCGACCAGTACCGGGTCAGCGTTGTGTTCTTTTAAAAATTGGGTAGCCAATTCAACACTTTTGGCTTCATGGCCCTGTGATTCGCCGCTTGAAAAACCCGTATCATGAAACCAGGCGGCAATAATAACTGCATTCCTGTCCTCAGGTTGCAGTTTATAATAATCCGCCATTTCCTCGACAGCGCGCACTACCTGCCGGGTATGGTCGAGATTATGGTACTTGAAGCTTTTGCTAACTTTATTTTCGAAAATATTTGTAGCAAATTCCCGGGCGGCAGCAACCAGGTTCGTTTGCGGCTCAGTCATACATTAAAGTTTGAACATGATAAATTTAAATAAAAACGATAAGAACGTCCTAGGTAAAATAAAAACCCTGCCAGTATGGATGCTTTTGCTGCTATTTTTAGTTATTGCGGCCTGTGAATTAAAAAAGCGGGTTACTTATACACCACGAGGTTATGATATTACCAAACCAGAATCAATAAAATTAGGTACCAAGCTGGACGAAATATCCGGTATTTGCTGGATCAATGATTCGCTGATACTGGCCAATAATGATGAGGCCGGAAGGATATTTGCGATCGATCTGCATTCAAACACACCAGGCGAGTACCGCAATGTCAAATTCGGAGCGAAAGACGACTACGAAGACATTGTGAAGGTGGATTCGGCAATTTATTTACTAATAGCAACAGGTAAAATTGTAAGAGTTACCCAATACCAGAACGAGGCTAGTGTGAAGATGGAAGAAGTGGCAACATTGAATGGACAAAACGAGTTTGAATCCCTATATTATGATAAAGAGATCAACTCCCTGGTCATGATTTGCAAAAACTGCCACAAGGAGAAAGACCGGGTACGTTCTGCTTATCGTTTTAGTCTCGATAGCAACAAACTCATCGATACACCCTATTACCAGATACAAATGGATGAGATCAGGAAAATGACGGACGACCAGGGAGCCGAGTTCAGGCCTTCGGCAGCCTCTGTGAATCCCAAAGACAACAATGTATATATCGTTTCTTCAATCGGGAAATTGATGGTTGTAATAAACAAGAAGGGAAAAGTAATGCAGGCATTCAGGATATCGGCTGTAATGTTTCCTCAACCCGAAGGCATCACTTTTGCATCCAATGGCGATATGTTTATTTCGAATGAGATCGGTACCGAACCGGCACCCAGCCTGCTAAAGTTTAAATATACTCCACCTACAAAACAAAACTCAGGTTTTTGACGTCAGTTCGCGCCGGGTAAGATATCGTTTTTCCAGCTTGTCGATTACCCATAGCGACAACGCGAGCCACGACAGGCCCACGGCAAAACCCGCCAATACATCACTCGCATAGTGTACCCGCAGGTATACCCTGCTATAGCCAATTAAGAATATCAGGAGTGATAAAAAGACAATAAGAGAGTACCTGATCCAGTTTGTTTTAATTTCTGTCCACACGATATAGATCAGCATTCCATAAAAAGCAACACTCATTAGTGCATGACCGCTCGGAAAACTAAAACCACTAACTTTTTCAAGAAGAGGAATGTCGGGCCGCGAACGCTGGAAGGAAAGTTTTAAGAGGAACATCAGCGATAAGCTGGTTAATGCTAATGCTAAAATGCGAATGGAAAGCCGCTTGTTTTTACGAATAAAAAAATAAAATGTAAGCAATGTAAGGTTGGCAGGTATAAGGAATGTGTGTTTGCCAAGAGAAGTTATAAAAACCATGAAGCTGGTGGTCAACGAGCTTACATACTGGGAGGTAAAAGCAAATACTTTTTCATCAAAAGTTGTGGTCTTTTTGATGAAGACCATATTTACAGCATAGGCAAATACGGTAACAGACAGGAATAGTACAAGCAACAGTACCAGGAACTCGGCTGAAATAAGTTTCAGCCATCGGCTTGTTTTTTTTATTTCAGGATTAGCCTGTTCCATTTTCAAAAAATCAATTGTTATCAGATCTTCAATGCAAATAATTCTACCGACTGGTTTTTACCTTTTAGGTCAGCCATTCCCACACTTTCGCTTTGCCAGTCTTCCATACCCACAAGTTCGATTATTTCTTTGGATACCATAAATTTTTGGTTGTAATCATTGCAGGCGCTCCGGATGCGTGATGCGGTGTTGATAGTATCGCCGCTCATTACCAGTTCTTTTTTCGAAATGCCTACCTGGCCCACCATTACATTACCCGTATGCATACCTGCTTTGTATTCCGGTAAAATATCATAGGCTCTTTTAAACACTTCCGTATTCTTGTTGAGGATTTTACGCGACGTGATTAATGAGGCGAGCGCGCGTTTTGCATTTACTTTCGAGCTGGGCCACCAGGCCACCACTTCGTCGCCCACATACTGGTATATCCGCCCATCGTGTTCCATAATACCGGCGGTAATGCAGTAGATAAAATCCCGGATGAACTCGAAATATTCCTTGTGTCCAAGTTTTTCAGCAATAGGCGTTGAGTTACGCAGGTCGACAAATAAAATAATTCGTTCTTCTTCCTGTGGCTGCAGGTATTTACCCACCATGATATCCCAAAAAACGCCACGTGAATATTTTTCATTTATCTCAATCACAAGTTGTGTAACGAGAAAGAGCAATACCCATTCAGTCATTTTTGGAATGATCCATTCTGGACGAAGCGTATTCATCCAAAACCTGCTCACTGCACGCTGGAAAGTATAATCCCTGATAAGCATCAGGTACGAGCCATAAATAAAAAAGTTCATTATCATAGCCACCAGTACGAGAATAACTGTTTTGGCCAGCAGGTTGAACCACAAAGAAGAATTGATCAGGAATTTCCGCAGTAGCGATACAAGTATGAAGCCGATGATAAAGCTGAGCAGGAACACATTTACTTCGCGTAGCAAAATAGCCTGCGCGGTATTTGTGCCTGGTTCATAATATTTGACGGGCAAAACATTTGAAGCCATCCGCAGGTAAAAAAGTATCAGGTCTATCAGGGTCCAGGCGATGGCTATGAGTACGATAATCTTCAGTTCATATTTCTTTACCACAGATCCGCGTGGCAGTATGAGTTTTGATCTTTTCATGGTGGTATGTATGCGGGATCAGGGGTACGTTAAAAAGTTAAATTGATTTTGGTTCCCAACGACAGGTTGAACAGCCGCTCATGTGCTGCAAAACCAATGGATGCAGAAACCATAAACATATTAAAGGGGATAAAATAAAATCCACCACCATATGCCGAGTGCCATATGCGCGAATCTTCGCCTTTCACCCACACACGACCGATATCGTAAAATCCGGTTAATCCAACCGGGCCAGGTAGAAAATAAGATTTTAGTTCGAAGAGTTTCACCCTCAATTCCAGACTTCCGTATGCCGATGATTGCCCCGAGTACCTGTTTTTTCTGAATCCGTGGAGATTATTCCCCACCCCAATTGTCATTGCCTGGAAAAATTCATAGTCCTCATTGAAGATCTTACCACCACCAATGCCTACCACCGCTACTACCTGGGCGGGATCACTGAGGCTGGCGTATATTGTCATATCCGAACTGATCTTCGTAAAAGTACGGCTGTTGTTATTGAGCCCTTTGGCGGCAATCACTTCATTATACCACAATACACCCCGTGTAGGGAAAATATCATTATTGCGATTATCAAAAAGCGCAGCAAGCTTTCCGCCGAGATAAGTTTTCTGGCTGTAAATGCTTGTCGAGTCTAAGCCCACATCAGACGGAGTACCCAATATTTTTCCTGAATTATCACTGTATTTATTCCAGTAATGAAAGAAGTACGGTCCAAGCATTACATGAAATCTTTCAAAGTATCTTTTACGTACCAATGCCTGTAATTCAATGGTACGGTAACGGCTGCGATAATAACCGTAATCTGGTGTTGACGGTACCTGCGTAGTATTACCCAGTCCGAAAAAATTGGCAACGGTAGGATAACCAAAGACACCATTTAACAGTATATCATAATCACGGAATACGTGATTGAATTCGCCGCTGTATTTGAATTTGTAAGACCCTCTGCTCAAGGAATACAATCCCGAAAACTGCTGGAATGTAGAATAAGGTTCATTACGGAAGCCATGCGTTTTCCTGGAAAATCCGGCTCCCACCAAAAAGCCGTCGTCGGAGTTTACACCGAATTCCATTTGCGGGAAACGATTTTTATTATACTGGTATCCTAATATGCTCAAAGAATTTACTGGAGGATCTTTTGAAAAACGGTTCTTGGTACGACTTGTATTTTTAATAAAATTTCCTTCGACGTTCATATCATACAACTGGTTTTGCACGTCGCCCTTTATATCAAACGTGTCGTTTCCTTTGCCACCGATGATGCGGATCTTGATCCTTGATTTGGCCGATTCATCGATATCAAACAGATCGTCGTCGTTGAGCCCGTATAGTCGTATCTCGTAGGTGTTGCGCGGTTCGAAAGTGCGGTCATACATTACAAAGCTGGTATCATTGCCCGATTCGCGCGCATACACTTTTACATTTAATCCCTCTCCATGGTTAGTGACTTTAAAGTATTCCTTTTGATTGCTGCCAATGATATTAACCTGGCGTGAGAGGAAGCGGTAATAAGTCAATCCCTCCGTCGAAAGCCTGTCGCGCCGGCTCTTTAGTTTACTGATAATATTTAATCCATTGATGGAAAATACTTCAGGTGGCAGTTGTCGCACAGCCTGGCTGATAACAGTGTCGGTTAATTTTGCCTGGAATTCAGCAATAATCTTTTTCCACTCTTCCTCGTCGAGGTCTGTAAGAAAAATACGGTCAAAATCCTTTGACGCAAATCCCAGCCAATTTATTTCAGGTATATCTTCCACAAAACCACGCAGGAAGGGCAGGAGATTACGACTTGCAAACTTCAGAAGCTTTCCATCGGAATAGAAGAAAGCCTGGTCGCGGTCGCGCGGGATTGGATAGTATATTTTTCCTTTGCCCGTATCGTCGGTAGCCCATCGCCACTGGTCAAAATGGCGATCGAAGTCAGCTACGAGTATATCAAGCAACCTTGCTCTCAACACTGCCGGCTGGTCGGCACGGTGATCATTTTCTTCGATAAGTTTATCAAAGACCTTGGCAGTACTTTTTGTGTCGGAACCATCCGGCGATGCGTCCCGTTCTTCAAGAAGGCACACCGTGTTGGCAAATAAAGGTTGGTAAAAGCCGAGTGCAGGATCATCGGGCACAAAGAACAATTCCGGGTGTGGTGCTACTACATCTACAGCTTCTGCCAAAATCGGGATGGCCATCGGGCCATATGGATGCGCTGCAGAATTAAATTCCTGCACTACATCCTGTGCAAGCGTACCTCTGAAATTTTCAGGCAATGCGCGGGTAGGATTTTTATCGACGGCACGTAATGTCCATTGTTTGCCGGTTTTGTCCTGCAGTCGCAGGGATTTGGTTTGCTTACCACCACCCATACTCAGCACCTTAAATCCGCCTCTTTCCTTATTGATATTAAAGACCTTCATGTTTACTGGCGTAGACCATTCAGGGCGATAGTTCTGTCCCATGATCACTTTGTGAAAGCCACTGATAGGCGGATACTTTTCACTGGCCGATATACTGAACGTGTCCTTATATTTCACGAAAGGATCTTCCACGATTCGTTTGGATGAATCGATCTTTTCCTCCGGTATTTTCGAAAAATTAAGAAGGGTTTGATTGTACCTGTGACGGGTAGAGTCAGTAACGGAATAAAAATCGATCGTTACATTCTTATTTACCGATACTTCCATTACGGCATACCCGGTTGTTTGTTCCACATAGGGACTTTTACGACTTTTGGATACCCTGTTGATCTTGCAACCGCCGCCACTTACGATATAGTGATGGGCGCTATCCTCTATCAATTGAAGACCGTGATCATGTCCTGCTACAAAAATGAGGTTGGGGTGCGCTTTTACAGCAGCCGTTACCTCGTTGATCATATTGGTATAAGTGGGGTGCGGTATATCCTGTGGGGTGCCAAACACGCTGCGCGCAATAGGATATATTGAACCGATTACGGGCAAAGGGATATAAAGATTCTTATTGATATCGGTGAATGGGAAAATGTGTTTTTTCAATGGGAAGTAACCCCCGTGCACACTATTGCTTTTAAATGGGTGGTGGCAGGCCAGCAAGACAAGCTTTTTTGAATTGCGACTGATGATATCTTCTATCTGCGTTATTACTTCGTCATTAGTCTTGCACTGACAGTCTGATTCTATTCCAGGTTTTTCAAAAGGATGCAGCCACCACTGGCTATCAAAAATGATGACGGTTACATCATTGCCCAGGTTTACCTCCACGGGGCCGGGGCATCCATCTTCGGGATAGAATTTTACATTGGGTTTGCCAAGCAAGTCCACATACAATTGTTCCCTGATCACAGAGGCATAACCACCCCTGCCACCATTGGTCCAATCGTGATTGCCCGGTATCATCAACACACGTGCACCAGTATTATCGGCAACAGATAATTGCGAATCAAGCACGGCTTTGGCGGCGGAATAAAAACTGGACTGGTCATCGGGCAGCCCCGTATCGTACAAATTATCGCCAAGAAATAGTACTGTAGTCTTTTTATCAAGTTTGACATGCGCCCTTATGGCTTCAACTACAGGATGACGGCCATTGGTAAGTTCACCCGCATCGCCAATCAGTACAATACGCTGGAGAATGGTATCCGTTTGCGCTTTTAGGGAATTATCAAAACAAGCTAGCAGGATAGACAGCCAAATAAATTTTTTAATCACCTTCTTACAATTAGTCGTATTATAATCAATTCTATGGTTCAGCGTAACAGTGCCTTGTCGGTTCAATAGCCCGATTGATCTTGACTTTAAACCTCTCTAAAAACCTTGCCGGAAATTTTGGGTATGCGGAATATTTTCCCGGCTTGCATACCGGGAGCCAATTTCTACTGGCAGGTAAACAGGTAAGTTACGTAAAAGTATGTGCAGCCTGAAATACAGACAGCAAAACGGGTATGATTTTTTCATAAGTCCCACGACAAACAATCGATATGCAAAACGAGTTGTTGCAGGATGATATACATTACATCCGATACATTACAATATTTTGCTGTTCATTTAAAAATCGTATCTTAATGAGCGCGGGTAAAGAGTCCATGCTTGAGGATATAAAAACGCTAAAATTGCAACCATGAATCTGCGATCATTTCTATTGTTTCTATCGGGCTTTGTTATTATGGATTGCCAGGCCCAGACTGGCAAGGATTCCGCATCATCTACTGCCGCCGGCACCAAGCCATTCCGGCAAAATGGATCTAAGACTTTCTGGATGGGTTCTAATTATCGTAAGGAATGGAATACAAAAGTTACTGTTCCGGTAATCGACCTGTCAACAGCCTTCGGCGGACTTACTCCGGTAAAAAAGGGAGGAGGAAAACAAACCCGATCCCTGCGGATGGAAGACCCCAATGGCCGGGAATATTCATTGAGGTCTGTTCAAAAATTTATTACGAGCAAAACATTGCCCGGCGATCTGCAAAGTGAAGCCGCAGCCGACCTCGTTGCTGATGGCGTATCGGCGTCTTATCCTTATTCAAATTTGTCTATTGGTGTATTATCTGAAGCCGCAGGTATACCATCCGGACAGGTAAAACTTGTGTACATAGGTGATGATCCCAAACTAGGCGAATTCAGAGCGGAGTTTTCCAATATGCTGGCATTATTGGAGATCAGGTTGCCCGATTCAGTTAAAAAGGGTCATGATACAGAGGATGTAGCCAAGAAACTTAAAGATGATAATGACAACCAGGTAGACCAATTGGCCGTGTTACGCGCCCGTATACTGGATATGTTTGTAATGGATCTCGACCGCCATGAAGATCAGTGGCAATGGGGTGTGATTGAAAAAGAAAAAGGAAAGATCTATTACCCGATTCCCCGCGACCGGGACCAGGCATTTTATATCAACCAGGGTGTAATACCCGGTATTGTAAAGTGGCCATGGCTCGTACCACAGCTACAGGGATTCAGGGCAAAATCTAAGAATATTCGTCGCTTCAACTGGGCGGCACGCAATTTCGACAGGTTTTTCCTGACTGAACTTTCAGAGGAAGAATGGAGATCGGAAGCAGAGAAATTTGTTTCTAAAATGACTGATGAAGTAATTGAAAAATCAATTGCCCAACAGCCTCCTGAAATTGTTGGTATTTCCGGTCCAAAGATTATTGAGACGCTTAAAAAACGACGTAACTACCTGGTAGGCGAAGTAATGGATTACTACGACTTCCTGGCCGAAGATGTAAATATCACCGCCAGTGATAAGAAAGAACATTTCGATGTTACGCTTAATGATGATGGATCAGTGCTCCTAAAAATTTTCAAGATCACCAACGAAGGTAACCAGGGCTACCAGATGTATGAGCGGCTCTTTGATCCAAAACATACAAAGGAAATTAGGATCTATGGTTTTGGTGGCGATGATCGATATACACTTACTGGTAAGGAAGACAAGATAAAAATCCGGATGATTGGTGGTGAAGGTGCTGACACTTTTGAAAACGTAACCTCTACTGGCGAAACCGGTATTGTTTACGATCGTAAGGATGAAAATAATATTGTAAAAGGTGATCTTAAGGTGCGGATGAAGAACGACACTATATCTCACTATTATAACCCGCTTGGTTATAATTACAACAATACCATTCCATTTATTGCAGGCGGATATAACCAGGATGATGGTGTTTTCGTGGGTGCGCTTCTCCGAATGTTTAAGCACGGGTTTAGAAAGGACCCCTATAAAAATTCACACAACTTCCTGATCACACATGCATTCTCAACAGGTGCTACCCGTGTAGCCTACGCAGGAGAATTCATTAGCACGTTTGGCAGAAAAACGGATCTGCTAATAGGAGTAGATATCAACGCTCCTAACGCTACCACCAATTTCTTTGGATATGGTATGAATAGCGTGTATGATAAAACCAAACCGGGTGAGTTCAGGTATTACAGGGCACGGTACCAGTTAATAGATGCCTTGCTGCTTGCGAAGACCAATTTTTCCAAAAAAGTTTATATCACGTATGGCCCGATATTCCAAACGTATGATATGGACGAAAACGATAAATTTAACCAGGATCGTAACATCACGCAACCTATTACCGGCCTCGATCCGGCTACAGCTTTTTCGAGACAGAAATATGTAGGAGGTAGATTTGTGCTGAACATTGATACGCGCGACAACAGGATTATGCCACAAAAGGGTATTCTATGGCATACCATGGTTCGCCATCTATATGGATTTGATGGAACCGACTACCGTGTAACACAACTTAATTCTGACTTTACACTTCTGCTACAACTTATCAAGGATCGTTTGGTAATCGCCCAAAGAGTTGGCGGGGGTCACAATTACGGTGATGGCTTTGAATTCTACCAGGCTCAATATCTCGGAACAGAAGACAATCTTCGGGGCTACCGTAAAAACAGGTTTGCGGGCCGCTCCAAATTATACAGTAACTCCGAAGTGCGTTTGAGGTTATTCAACTTCAATACTTATCTCTTTCCTGGTGCTTTTGGAGTATTCGGATTTTATGACACTGGTCGGGTGTGGGCCGATACGGATGATACCGATACATGGGCAAATGGTTACGGTGGTGGTATCTGGCTTTCTCCATTGCGGAGAATAATCCTGACTTTCACCTACGCAGCATCCAAAGAAGACAGGATGCCACTTGTTGGTTTCAGTTGGAAATTCTAACTCTTTCACGCAAAGACGCTAAGAATACAAAGGCGCAAAGAAGTTTTACCTCTTTGCGCCTTTTGCTTTTATATTAGCGCGCTTTGCGTGAAATTGCTATTTGCCTATCAGTTGCTGCGACGTAGTGGTAGATAACTCCACCTTTGGCTCGGCAACTTTTGTTTCCGTTTCGTAATTGACATCTACACGTAGTGCTTTCAGCCCCATTACACCCTGCAATTCTTCCAGGTCCAGTTGCTCTACACCCGGCTTAATCAATTTCTGGTTTTGCAGAAACTCGATATATTCCATGTATTCGCTGGCATCTTTAGCCTGTGAATATACGATCGCTATTTTGCCAGGTTGGGTAAGCCTTTCATTGGTATCTTTTATACGAACCTTGTCAATCCGTTTCTTGATGATTTCGTAGCGGATATTATACGCTCCATCTACATCAAATTTTCTTTCTTCAGTTCTGAAACTGATCGACAGCGGAATGCTATGCGCCAGTATCAACTGCGTGGTGCGCAAAGGATGGCTCAGCTCTTTCTCCAGCTTATGTGTCATCCGTGAAGCTTTAGCCAACACAGTAAGTTGCCACATTTTCATATTACGCAGGTAGAGCTCGTCAAACTTTTTCCTGGGCGCAATTGACTGTCCCATGTAAATATTAAATTCAAGGCCGTCTGTGATATACCGTTCAAAATAGTGCGGGTATACTTTTTGGGCGGCTACCTGCTCTTTATCCACCAGGCGTGCAAGTGTATCGTTGATGCGTGAAATACTTTCTTCATATTCCTTCCGATGATGGTAGATCATACCAATCTGCGGATCAAGCGAAGAAAAATATTTTTCTATCTCGTTCTTCAACGAAGGTTGTGTGCTCAACAGGTGATTGAAAATGGATACCACCTGCCCATGCAGGAAGTCATGAATATTGATTTCCTCATCAGAAAGCAACACATCCGAGGCCGACGCAATGTATTTTTCCAGTTTAAACTCAATTTCCTGCAGCACGGGGAATGGCATATCTGTTTGTGCCTTCCGTACTACCTTGCGAGCCATTTCCAGTTGCTCCAATAAGTCGAGCTGTATGGAATGAGACCGCTCGGTAGAGGAGTTGCGTATATCGATGGCGCCGTACAACGGGTATACATCGGGAAAAGCAATCCTTTCAATCTTTACTTCTTCTTTTTCTTTCTGTTGGCTATTGACAATATAATTAAGCGCAGCTTCGGTAAACTTCCATTCTACCGAAGGTTGCACAGCCGTAAACTTCTCTTTTATTACACGGTCGATCTTATTGTTCAGGTTTTCAGTACCCTTCTCCATTGCAAGGGTAAATAAAGGAATAGCGGGTTCCAGTTTTGCAATGTGAGAGGTTTTTAACGTGCCGGGAACCTCTGAAAAAATTTCCAGTATACCCAGCAATTCACCGCCTTGTTTTATCGGGCAAATGATAACGCTGCGACCGCCCTGCTGATAGTAATATTCCAGGTAGTCGACTTCCGACAACGCTTCTTCCGTGATTGTTTCAAACAGCACTGGCTGATCATTATCGCGGAAAAGCATCTTGCAACAATCACTCACTTCATCCTTGTCTCTATTGGTATGAAAATGCTTGAATAAAAGACTGTTGTTGTTATGAAGATCGGAATATACGTAGTGACCATTCACTTTCATGAATGGAGTAAGGCCGATTTTTACTTCTTTGATACCAATAAGGCTTTGTATGTAACCTTCCAATTCCGTGTAACCGGAATTGTCCGGCAGGTTGTTAATATGGAGTAATTTGTTTTTTATCAAAGAAATTACTTCCTGCTCCGTTACATCATTAACGCGTACAACTGAAATGCCTTCAAAAGCAAATTTTTCAAGCGGCACCTGTTCCATCAGTTCACTGATGGTCATGATGCGGTTGGTACGGGGGCAAATAATGCTTTCAGGCAATACCGGCATTTCGCCAATTGGCCTTACGTCGATAAACCGTGCATCGATGCGCAGTTCCATATACTTTGTAAGTCCTGAAATGGGATCTGTAAATGGATGTACCGAACGAATATTATTTGGGGCGTTGTACCCAAGATATTTCTTTATAATAATGCCGTAAGCAAATTGTAGTTTTTCCTGGCTCAGGGTAGCGCCGATCTTACTGTCCGGCACATTGATCTCATCCGAGTCGGGTTTTAACAGCATCGTTTTAAACAACGGAGAAGAATATACTGTCTGGTATTTAAATGGAAATGCTACTGCATGTATATTAAAGGGTGTCGTAGCAGGGAATACTGCCGACAACAATTCTTCAATAAGTTCTGAGTATGGCGCCAGTACTGATTTGTCCGTAATAGCAGTCAGTAGCTCGGGATGTGATTCCATTTCCTGGATCACCCGGCCATAAATGCGTTGCATGCCTGGGTTGCCTTCGGCAATATTCTTTTTCAGCGCCTCTACAAGTGGTTTGAAAGAGAGGTAGCTATTAAAAGACGATTCGCTGATTTGTAAATTTCCGGTTTGCATAATGTTTTCCTTTTCATTTTCACACAATTACCAAGGATTCACAGGTACCGGATCATTGATTAAGGTAAAAATGTACGCAAATCTAATAAATAAGGTTTGTAGCATCCTAACCAATAGCGGTGAGGAGGCATTGCAGGCCGGCGAATTGCGAAAAATTCGGTGTGAGTTGTCCTGTAAATAAAATTAACGCTCCTCGATTCGAGTTATCAACTTAACCTGTTGATTCTGATAGTATTTGCAAACGATTCTAATCCCACATTCAGCGCAGCGCGGAGTCCTTGCCAGGCAAATATAGCGCCCGTGTAATATGAGCCAGTGGTGCGATATGTGCACCAGATCGGGTGGGATATGGCGAATCAACTCTTTTTCGACTGCCAGCGGTGTGCTCGCTGAGGCGCTGACCAACCCGATACGTTTGCTTACGCGGAACACATGTGTATCCACAGCCATATTGGGCTGCTGATCTACTACGGAGGTAATTACATTCGCGGTCTTGCGACCCACCCCCGGCAACTGTACCAACTCATTTACAGTCATCGGTATTTGTCCGCCGAAATCATTCATCACTTTTTGAGCCATCCCGATCAGGTGCTTCGTTTTATTGTTGGGATAGGAGATGCTTTTAATAAAGGGCAACAACTCATCAAAAGTAGCTTCTGCCAGGGAGGCCACGTCCGGGTAGCGTTCAAATATAGCGGGAGTTGTCATATTCACCCTCTTATCTGTGCATTGTGCGGAGAGTATCACAGCTACTAACAATTCATAGGGATTGTCGTAGATGAGTTCTGTAGCGGCATCCGGACTATTTTTCTGGAAATAATCAATTACAAAGCGGTAACGTTCTTTGCGAGTCACTTTATTAGAGATAATAGTGAATAGTTAATGGATAATAGTTCCCGTGGCGAAGATCACCATTAAGATAAAAGATAAAAAACTAAAAGTCGAAAGGTTGACCGCAAAGCATAAAAAAAGCATCTGCCCGAAGCAGATGCCTAATACTTTTAACCGTTGACTGACGCTTTAATTACTTTACTTTTTCTGCGGCATGTTCTCTTGCATAATTGAGAACGTTTAAAACTACTTCAGTGCGTGGAGCTACAACAATCTTGTCGAGTCTTTGCATCGAAGTTTTCAGAACTGTAAGTTTTTCACGAAGTGTCCAGTCTTTTTTCAGAGCCTCTTCAATTGCATTGGTTTGATCGGGAGTACTTTCTTTGTATAAATACA
Source organism: uncultured Chitinophagaceae bacterium (assembly GCA_965652975.1). Classification (GTDB taxonomy): domain Bacteria; phylum Bacteroidota; class Bacteroidia; order Chitinophagales; family Chitinophagaceae; genus CADEDV01. The sequence continues at coordinate 21,235 of CBFGYO010000064.1, forward strand.
ATAAAAGATCCTCAGGGGTAAAATTTGTCATTGGCAATCCATTGATGTCCTTAAATTGAGAATGTCCAGTAGTGATTATTACGAAATGTCCGGATTATAAACGGGTAC
>CBFGYO010000065.1:0-20937 GCA_965652975.1 uncultured Chitinophagaceae bacterium
ATGGGTAGGATTCATACACAATTGATTGACGTATCAGAGATCAAATAAAAGGCGGGAATTTCTACAAATGAAATTTGTGGACAGAAATACGCATGATCGGTGGATCTTACTACTTATATCTACGATTGAAGACAGGTAAATTTCCTCTTGTGCTTGTGTGGGATCAATAAAAAGCGCTTATGCCTTAATGATAGAGGAAGAAGCTTCGAGCTGCGAGCTTCGAACTACTAGCTAGCTTAATTCGGAAAGCTTCAGCCTTTAATTTTTATCTTTTATCTTTTATCTCCTCACTGCTCATGCACCGGTACCCTCGAAGTAGAAAGTATGGGAATGTTTTCGCCTTTTGTTTCGTATCCCTTAACAACGGTTACAGCAATTATGCGTACTGCCACTTCGGGAGAAAGCGCAGGATTGTCATTCGACAAACCGATATAATATTGTTTACTTTCCTTGTTGGAATAATTCATTAACCCGTAATCAACCACCATGTCGCCCTGCCTGAACTGTCCAAAGCTTGCACCATTCATGAATTTTTGAGTTTCTTCCTGTTTGCTTATAAAATAGTAACGCATGTTTTCACCCACTTTTATTTGCGTCATTGATGCATTACCCATCGCTACGCCTACAAGCGGACCATCACCTGCCTTGTTTGGTTTGATTTCGGAAAATTTCTTTTTGTCCAACTCATAGGCTTCTTTGCCTTTTTCTCCCACACCTATCCAATAAGCCCAGCGTATGGTATTGGCCGGAAGTATAAACTCAACGAGTTTGCGATGTGTATTATCAGCGCTTGATTTGAAGTTGACTTTAACCGAAGTATTTAATACTTCCTGGTAAGCTGTATCAGATTTCATTTCATAGCCGGTTTGTTCGGCCCTGAACGTTGTATCCGTCCGGTCAACCCATTTCACATTCGTGTTGAATGCCCTGGTACTTTTATCTGCTGGAATGCGTAGTATGCGGATATTAACTACACGTGGAAGTATATTGGAATTGTTGTACTCCAGCCTGTAAATACTATTGCGTGGAATATCGAGCGTTTTATTCTCGATCTTTTCCACGGTATGTTCTGCAAATTTTATACTGTTGGGATATTCTGTAACGGTAAAATCTTTCAGCTCTTTTCCCTTCTCCACCCAGACATTGAAAATTACCTTGTCGCCTTTTGCAAAACCATAATATTCGGCGACTGGTGTTAATGATGCTATGCGTATAGATTTTTCTACTACGAGCACAGTATCCTGTGCCAGGGTAACAAGGGTGTGGAAGACGAATAAGGCTATGAGGAACACATGTCTCACAGGTAAAAGGTTTGGTAGCTCATTCTAAATTTACTATTCTTTTTTTAAAATAAAAATGCCCGGTCATGATTCCGGGCATAGTAAGTAAAATCCCTTATCCAGGCTATAGATGGATAGCTTCGCCATAGGCGACTTCAATAGCTTCTTTAATGTTTTCAGACATGGTCGGGTGGGGGTGAATGCTGTCCAGCACCTCATGGTAAGTGGTTTCCAACTTACGGGCCACCACTGTTTCGGTGATAAGCTCCGTTACATTGTAGCCAATCATATGAGTTCCCAGCCATTCGCCATATTTCGCATCAAAAATTACTTTAATAAAACCTTCGCTATGCCCCGCAGCAATGGCTTTGCCGGCAGCACTTAATGGGAATTTTCCCACTTTTACTTCGTACCCGGCATCCTTTGCCTGTTTTTCGGTGTAGCCGACCGATGCTATTTCAGGAAAACAATAGGTACAGCCCGGTACGTTATTATAGTCCAGGGCTACCGGCTGGTGATTGAATTTCTTTTCATTGTAAGCAATCGCTTCAATGCAGATTATACCTTCTTTGGAAGCAACGTGGGCGAGTGCCTGGCCGGGAACACAATCACCGATTGCGTAAATTCCCGGAACATTGGTCTGGTAATTCTTATCAACCATGATCCTGCCTTTATCAGTCTTTATACCGAGTTCTTCCAGCCCGATACCTTCAATATTTGCAGACACACCTACAGCGCTGAGTAATATATCAGCTTCAATGGTTTTTTCACCGTCTGCTGTTTTTACTTTTGCTTTTACACCATTGCCCGAAGTATCTACTGCTACTACTTCACTGCTGGTCATGATATCGATACCATTCTTTTTAAAATTCTTTTCCAGCTCTTTGGAGATGTCTTCGTCTTCTACCGGCACAAGGCGGGGTAAAAATTCAACGATGGTAACTTTCGACCCTACGCTATTGTAAAAATATCCGAACTCCACACCAATGGCACCACTTCCTACTACAATGATCGATTTGGGTTGTTGGGTAAGACTTAACGCTTCGCGGTAGCCGATAATTTTCTTCCCGTCCTGCTTCATCGATGGCAATTCGCGGCTGCGCCCGCCGGTAGCGATGATGATATGCTTTCCTTCCACAACTTTGCTGGAACCATCCGCTGCCTTTACTTCCACCTGGCCCTTTGCTTTCAACTTGCCATATCCATTGATAACGTCGATCTTATTTTTCTTCATCAGGAATTGTACCCCGCGGCTCATTTTATCAGCCACTCCATGGCTACGCTTGATTATCGCATCAAACTTCGGTTTGCCTGTAGCTTCAATACCATAGGATTCTGCATGCTTGATATATTCTACTACCTGCGCACTTTTCAGTAAAGCTTTTGTTGGAATACAACCCCAGTTGAGGCAGATGCCGCCCAGGCTTTCTTTTTCAATGATTGCTGTTTTTAACCCTAACTGTGATGCGCGGATAGCTGCCACATAACCACCGGGGCCGCTTCCGATCACAACTACATCGTATGCCATGTCTAAGTTGATTAGTTAATAAGTAAATATGTTAATGCCTAACGAGCTGCGAAGTTATTGAAAGAAATGTGGAAATGTGAAAATATGGACCCGGTAGCTATCGGGTGTATAAGTGAGCACTTCCGATAGCATCTTGTGATCGCCAGTACCTCCAATATTCCATTTCCACATTACAAATAGCGAAGCCACCATTGCTTGTGGTTCATTTTATACTTCGCGAACCAGCGACACGGATAATACAAAAGCAACACAACAGACAACCAGATGATATAAACAACCCCTAATCCATACCCAAAATTTTGGGGACGGAAATAGAAGGGGACGTTCGGATCGACAATCTGCGAGGTGGTATGGCCCGTTGCGAAAAATACGATCACCGCTAAAATGTGTAATAGGTAAAAGTGAAGAATATAATAGAAGAAGGGAACTTTTCCATAAACAGTAAAGAAATCAACCACTCTGCCCCGAACGCCTTCAAGGAGTGCAAGCAGGATGCAGGCAGGTCCCAGTGTCATACATAAAAACTGTAACGAAGGCGGGTATTTATTGGTGTCCAGCAACGAATAAATAGTGGTTGTTAAATTCTTACCCGATTTGAAATCTTCAGGATCGCCATACAGGTTGGTGATTCGAAGTATGAAGAATAAGGCAATAAGACTAATACCGGTTATCAAAAGTAGCTTCTTTCTTTTCGCTGCTTCAAATGCTGGCACAAACCAATGACCAATACTGTATCCCATAAACATCACACCTGTCCACGGTAGTATTGCATAAAACGCACCAACGAAATGATTAGCACCAAGAGGTATAAACGCATTGGCCCTGAAAAAAATATTCCAGAGATTACCGGTTGCACCTGTCCTGGGCAATGACAGATAATCAAGAATATTGTGCCCAAAAAATAGCAATACACCTAGAGCCAGAACCAATTTAGGTGAAATACGACTGATGATACCCAGGAGTATCATACTGCATCCTATTGCCCAGATCACCTGCAGCATTATAAAGTTGAAACCCGGGTTGAAGAATACTCCAAAATTAATCAGGGTCAATTCGGCTATAATGAGCCACAACCCCCTTTTAATTAAAAATAGCGAAGCTTCTTTTCTGGATTTCTTTAATGATGCGAGGTATGCGGACACGCCTGACAGGAATACAAATCCCGGTGCGCAATAATGGGTGATCCAGCGGGTAAAAAATAGTAATGGAGTGGTGGTTGATGGATCCAGGGGATCGGCAGTCATGGCAGTTACATGAAAAAAATCGCGTGTATGGTCAAGCGCCATAACCACCATAATTAGACCGCGAAGGAAATCAATTGAATTGATCCTGTAGGTGCGCGTGTCCATATAGCGGTGGTTTTAGGTTAGAAAGATAATAAATCTTTCCCCCGGTGTAACCGTTGATCAAAATGTCGTCAAACTACCGGAGAAAAAATAGCAGGCGCTACGCAGATTTGAATATATTGCCGAAGTATGCGTCATTTTTTAACCCTCCTGGTTCTGTCCTGTTTCATTTTTACTGTATCCGCACAGTTGACCACCGGTAGGGAACTGAAACTGGTAATTGTTTCAGATGAATTTAAAGCCTTGCCCAAAGCAACAGTGAAGTTATTACGTGCCGACTCCACACTTGTACAAACACAATTATCAAATGACGATGGCCAGGTTTTATTTAAAGAATTATTGCAGGGCAATTATTTCTGCCAGGTATTATTCACCGGTTTTATACCGGTACGTGGCCTTGGGGTGGACCTTATTGCCAATACTACGATAGTCGATACTGTAAAAATGGTTCGTGATATTGCAATCCTGGGTGATGTATCGGTTACTTCCAAAAAACCGTATGTTCAGTTTTACCCCGACAAAACAGTCATTAATGTCGAAGCATCTATTACCAATACGGGCTCAACAGTACTGGAAGTGCTGGAAAAATCACCCGGAGTTACTGTCGACCGCAACGGAAGTATCAGTCTGAAGGGTCGTCCCGCCGTGCAAATAATGATCGATGGAAAGATCACACAGCTTGCTGGAGTGGATCTTCAAAATCTTTTGTCGGGCATGAATGCAGCACAGGTAGATGTGATCGAACTGATCGAAAACCCCGGTGCCCGTTACGATGCTGCCGGCAATGCGGGGATTATCAATATCAAGACAAAAAAGAATAAACAACGTGGCTTCAATGGCTCGTTTACTGTTGCATATGGCCAGGGTCGTTTACCAAAGAACAATAATAATGTCATTTTAAATTATCGGGAAGGGAGGTTCAATTTCTTCTCTACATATAGTGTAAACATCAGCCGGCACTTATTGGAGATGTATGCATTACGTACGTACTACGATCAAAACAATGAAGTTGCTTCGCTGCTAGAGCAACCTTACTATACAAAAACAAAAGCGTTTACACAAAATATACGAGTGGGCGTAGATTATTTTCTTTCTGATAAAACTACAATTGGTACACTTTATACCGGCACCTACCTTACGCGCGATAACAGGGGAGAAAGTACTGCATTGTGGATGAATGCTGCCGGAGACACAGACTCGAGCATTTTAACCTATAGTCATAATACAAGCAAGTTGCGGCAAAATGGTATCAATTTCAATGCAAGACACGTGTTTGATACGAAGAGTGAACTGACAGCCGATATTGATATAATAGGTTATGAAATCAACAGCAGCCAGGATTTCGAAAATCAGTTGGCAGGCGCAGGAAATATTTCGGATGCATCCAAAGGGTACATACCCTCAAAGATTGATATTTTTTCGGCTAAGGCTGATTATAGCAGGCGATTTGGAAACATAACCTGGGAGGCAGGATGGAAGTCATCGCGTGTAAAAACAGATAACCTTGCAATGTATTATTACTACCAGGCAAATGACTGGATAGCTGATCTTGGTAAAAGCAATCACTTTCTATACAACGAAAGCATACATGCATTATACAGCAGCCTGGATGCTAAATGGAAAAAATGGGATATACAGGGTGGCCTTCGTTATGAATACACCGGGTATGACGCCCGACAGCTTGGGAATGCGATTGTAAAGGATTCAGCATTCAATCGGAACTATAACAGTCTTTTCCCTTCAGCATTCGTTACCTATAGGGCAGATTCAAATCATAGTTTCACTTTTCGTACAGGAAGGCGAATCGACAGGCCTGCGTTCCAGAAACTAAACCCTTTTGTATTTATCATCAACAAATACACATTTCAGCAGGGCAATCCTTATTTCAAACCACAATACACCTGGAACCTGGAGCTGAACCACGTGTACAAAGAAAGATTTACGACGAGTGTAAGTTATAATCTAACCAGGGACTATATTTCGCAGGTATTTTTTTCAGATACCAGTACAGGTATCATCGTGTACACGGAGGGCAATGTGGGCAAACTACAGAATATAGGTGTATCAGTAAGTGCACAGCTAGCGCCCACTAAATGGTGGTCGTTTACAGCGCAGGCGGTGTATAATCACAAGATCATCGAAGGGGTATTATGGAGGGTGTACAAAGCCTCTATCAACCAGATGAACCTGAGCATAAATAACCAGTTTCGCTTTAATAAGGGTTGGTCGGCGGAGCTGAGTGGTTTTTATATCACGCGCAATCAAAATGATCTGCAGGAGGTGCTCGACCCTACGGGCCAGGTATCTGCCGGTTTATCAAAACAAATTTTGAAGTCGAAGGGCACATTGCGGTTAACGGCCCGGGATATTTTTTATACCCAGGTAATGGCTGGATTAACTCATTTTGAGTCAGTTATAGAATATTTTAGCCTCAAAAGGGATACCCGGGTGGTTACGATCTCTTTCACCTACCGATTTGGCAAGGTTATCAAACAGCCTAAAAGATCGGGTGGGGGTGCGACGGATGAGATCAACCGGGTTGGAACGGTAAACTAAAACAGAGTGAGGAACAGAGCAGGAGCGAGGAGTTGCGGTATTCCTCACCCTGATATTCAGTTGTAAACCAATACCCACGGGATTTTCAACATTTTTCAACAGGTGGGCAAAAAAAACTCACTGGCACTTCTCGAATATGGCGTGTTTCCCCTACCTTTGCCTCCCGAAAAATTCGGAATAAAATTGATTCGTCATGGCTAGAGTATGTCAGGTTACAGGTAAAACGCCAGTAGGTGGGAACAAGGTATCTCACTCTAATATCAAGACTAAACGCCGTTTTCTGCCCAATTTGCAGAAAAAGCGCTTTTACCTTGCCGAAGAAGATAAATGGATCACGTTGAAATTAACAACGGATGCTATCCGTACCATCAACAAGAATGGTTTATACAATGTGGTGAAATCGCTAAGGGCGCAAGGACAAAAAATATAACGTAATAAAGATTTAATATCATGGCAAAGAAAGGCAACCGTGTACAAGTAATCCTGGAATGCACTGAGCACAAAACAAGTGGTCAGCCTGGCACCAGCCGTTACATCACGGTAAAAAACAAGAAGAACAATCCGGAAAGGCTTGAATTGAAAAAGTTCAACCCAATCCTTAAAAAAGTGACTGTTCATAAAGAAATCAAGTAATAAATATGCATCCCGATAGCTATCGGGATTAAATAAATGTATTATGGCAAAAGCAGCAAAAACCGCGATTAAGAAAGACCCGAAGATGGCCGCAGAAGCGAAAAACTTTACAAAAGTTATTAAAGCAGTACGCAGCCCTAAATCTGGCGCCTATACTTTCAAGGAGCAGATCCTGCATAAAGACAAGGTGAAAGAATTCTTAGCGCAGAAATAACCCAGGTTTTTGAAAATATTTGAAAAGCTATTCGTCACCAGCGGATAGCTTTTGTTGTTTTGTGATGTCTGCGCTTATGCTATTTTCATAATAGGTAAGGCAGGTAATTAAACTCAGGAAAATGGGATTTTTCAACAAATTGTTCGGGAAAAAAGAGAAGGAAAGCCTTGACCAGGGATTACAGAAGACCAAGGAAGGTTTTTTTTCCAAGATCACCAAGGCTATTGCCGGCAAAAGCACGGTGGATGAAGAAGTGTTGGACAACCTCGAGGAAGCATTAGTGAGCGCCGATGTGGGTATTGAAACAACTGTAAAGATCATCGAACGTATTGAAAAGCGCGTAGCAAAGGATAAATACATGCACGCCTCCGAACTCAATACGCTGCTGCAGGAAGAGATCGAAGCTATACTGGTAGATGCTCCCAGCGCCAACAGTTATGCGTTTAATTCAGAGCTTCCCGCCAAACCCTATATCATTCTTGTAGTAGGTGTGAATGGTGTTGGAAAAACAACTACCATTGGTAAACTCGCTTATAATTTCAGGCAGGCCGGAAAAAGCGTTTTACTCGGTGCTGCTGATACGTTTCGTGCAGCAGCAGTAGACCAGTTAACGATCTGGAGCGAACGTGCCGGTGTGCCTATTGTAAAACAGGAAATGGGTTCAGATCCTGCTGCGGTTGCATTCGATACCGTTCAAAGCGCTATAGCAAAAAAAAGTGATGTAGTATTGATCGACACCGCCGGAAGGCTTCACAATAAAGCCCACCTGATGGAGGAGCTTGGAAAAATAAAGCGGGTAATACAAAAAACAATACCTGATGCACCGCACGAAGTATTACTCGTGCTGGATGGCTCTACGGGTCAGAATGCACTGGAGCAGGCGAAACATTTTACTGCCACTACCGATGTGTCAGCACTGGCAATTACAAAGCTGGATGGAACAGCCAAAGGCGGTGTGGTACTTGCAATTGCTAACCAGTTCAGGATACCGGTAAAATTTATAGGTGTGGGTGAAAAAATGGAAGACCTGCTGGTTTTTGATAAACATGAATTTGTGGACAGTTTATTCAATCTTGAAAAAAAGGAAAAATAAGAGGTAGACAGATCCTCGTTATTGAAGGGTTGTAATAATGAAAACAAGAACACTAAAAAAAGACAGGGTAAATATCATCACGCTCGGCTGTAGCAAGAATATGGTTGATAGCGAAGTGCTGAGTGGACAACTACTGGCAAACGATATCGACGTGGTACATGAGAACAAAAAGTCGGACCATAATATCGTGGTGGTAAATACCTGCGGCTTTATAGATAAGGCAAAGGAAGAGAGTATCAATACCATACTCGACCAGGTGGAGCTTAAAAGAAGGGGCAAGCTGGATAAAGTATATGTAACCGGGTGCCTGAGTGAACGGTATAAGCAGAACCTGGAAGCCGAAATTCCCGAGGTAGATGCCTATTTCGGTACCATGGAGCTACCATTAATATTAAAACAATTTGAAGCTGATTATAAAACGGAATTAATAGGCGAACGATTACTGGCAACGCCCCGGCATTATGCCTACATGAAGATATCGGAAGGATGTAACCGTACCTGTACATTCTGTGCCATCCCACTGATGAGAGGACAACATGTGAGCAAGCCTATCGAAGAGCTGGTGAAAGAAGCCGAAAGCCTCGTTAGAAAAGGCGTAAAAGAAATCATGCTTATCGCACAGGAGCTTACTTATTATGGTCTTGATATCTATAAGAAAAGGATGTTGCCGGATCTATTGCACCGCCTGGCCGATGTAAAAGGCCTGGAATGGATTCGCCTCCACTATGCATACCCTTCTAAATTTCCATTGGAGATACTCGATGTGATCAGGGAGAGGGATAATATTTGCAACTACCTCGATATGCCATTACAGCATGCAGCCAATAATATGCTAAAGGCAATGAAGCGCCAGATTACCAGGGAAGAGATGGAGGAGCTAACAGCCATCATTCGCGACAAAGTACCTGGTATTTGCCTCCGGACTACGCTTATTGCAGGTTTCCCCGGCGAAACTCTCGATGATGTGGAAGAACTTAAAGGATTTCTGCAACGGCAACGCTTCGATCGTGTTGGCATTTTTACTTATTCACATGAAGAAGGTACCGGCGCGTATGGCCTGGCTGATGACGTACCTGCAGAAGAAAAGGAGAGAAGGGCACAGGAGATCATGGAAACGCAGCAGGAAATATCCTACGAACTGAACCAGGAAAAAATCGGCAAAGTATTCAAAACGCTGGTGGATAAAAAAGAAGCCGGTCGTTATCTCGGTCGCACCGAATTTGATTCCGTAGAAGTAGATAATGAAGTAGTCATTCATGCCCCGGGCAAACTTCAGCCGGGCGAATTTGTAAATGTTCGCATTACGAAGGCATATGATTATGACCTGGAAGGAGAAGTAGTAGCATAGCGACATATTCACTTTTCTACTTTCGCTATTTGTTTTCAAACGCACTGGCTGAGCCATCAGAATCCTGCTCATCTATTACGTCTTCATCGTCGGCTTTGATATCGTCCTTTGGATGAATTTCTTTTTTTGCTGCCGCAATCTTTTCCAGCCTTTCAGCTTCCAGTTTTTCCAATTCCTCCCGTTCGCGATCCTTTTGATTTTTTGGGTCTGGCATAATGTTTTGAAGTTACTAAATAGGCGAATGTGAAAATGTGGAAATGTGGAAATGTGGAAATATGAAAATTATGGGCGAAATGATTTTATATTACAATGTTGTAATTAGCTGTAATAATCATTTCCATATTTCCACATTTCCACATTCCCCAAGCCATCAGAATCCTGCTCATCTATTACGTCTTCATCGTCGGCTTTGATATCGTCCTTTGGATGAATTTCTTTTTTTGCTGCCGCAATCTTTTCCAGCCTTTCAGCTTCCAGTTTTTCCAATTCCTCCCGTTCGCGATCCTTTTGATTTTTTGGGTCTGGCATAATGTTTTGAAGTTACTAAATAGGCGAATGTGAAAATGTGGAAATGTGGAAATGTGGAAATATGAAAATTATGGGCGAAATGATTTTATATTACAATGTTGTAATTAGCTGTAATAATCATTTCCATATTTCCACATTTCCACATTCCCCACGCGGATAACTCCGTTGTTAAGTAATCGCTCTCTACTTTGAGTATAATCGTTATCTTAGAGATTAGAATATGGGAGAGCAAAAATTCAAATTTTTAAACCGCGACCTTAGCTGGCTTAGTTTCAATCACCGGGTATTAATGGAGGCGTCGGATCCCAGCACACCATTGTACAGCAGGATTTCATTCCTCTCAATTTTCTCTTCTAATCTCGACGAGTTTTTCAGGGTACGCATGCCTGCGATTTTTGCCTTCACTAGTATCAAGGCAAAAAAAACTTCCCTGCGCGATGAATATCCCAAGGACCTTGTACAGCAGGTGCAAACCATGATACAACTGCAGCTTGAGCAGTTTGGCAGCATCCTCAGTGGACAGATCATTCCAGAACTGAAGAAAAATAATATCTGCCTTTACTATGGCGAACCTATCTTGCCGGAACATGAGGACGTCGTTCGGGACTATTTTTTATCACGGGTACTTTCCTTTCTTCAGCCTGTAATCTTGCGGAAAGAAAACCGGAACGATGTATTCCTTGAAAACAATGCGCTTTATTTTATTGTAGATATCGAGCCAGCCAACCAGCCTGGCGTGCATGGTTATGCGTTGCTTAATATACCATCTGAACACCTGCCCCGTTTTTTTGAATTGCCTCCAATCCGTGATGATAGCTATATTCTGTTTCTGGATGATGTTTTGCGCAAAAATCTCCAGGAAGTTTATCCAGGGTTTATTATTCATGCTGCCTATAGCATTAAACTTACCCGCGATGCCGAAATGTTGCTGGAAGACGAATTTGTAGGTGATATTGCTGACAAGATCGAAAAGCAACTGGATAAAAGGGAAGCAGGTCATTCCACACGCTTCCTTTATGAAAGTGGTATGCCCAAACGCATGCGGGAATTTGTGCGCGATTATTTCCAGTTACGCGAAGAGGAAATGGTGGAGGGCGGACGTTATCACAATCTGAAAGACCTGGGCAGCCTGCCCAATCCGAAAAAGAGCGGCTTGAAATATGAAGACTGGCCCGCTGTTCCGCATCCTGGTTTTCATAACCATCGCTCTATTTTTCATACAATCCTCGATGCGGAAAGACAGTTGCACCTGCCTTACCACTCTTACAATTACATTCTTCGTTTTTTCAACGAGGCTGCGATAGACCCAAGTGTAAAAGAAATATTTGTTACCCTGTACCGGGTGGCAGCCAATTCACATATCGTAAACGCGCTGATCAGCGCCGCGAAGAATGGGAAAAAGGTGATCGTATTTGTAGAACTGAAGGCAAGATTTGATGAAGCTAACAATCTACGCTGGTCAAAAAAAATGAAAGCGGCGGGTATCAAAATTATTTACAGCATACCCGGGTTGAAAGTGCATGCAAAAGTTGCACTCGTAAAGCGATGGGAAAATGATCAGTGGCAGCATTATTCATTTATGGCGACAGGCAATCTCAATGAAGTGACAGGTAGATTTTATACGGACCATGTATTTTTTACAACCAACAAAGAGCTCAGTGCCGATCTCGAAAAATTATTTGATTACCTGCAGTCACGAACCCAGCCTGCCGATTATGGTAATATCACATTCAGGCACCTGCTGGTATCACAATTCAATTTGGTAAACAGGTATTCGGAAATGATCCAGCGTGAGATCGATCATGCAAAAGCCGGTCGGCCGGCTTCTATCATCATAAAGTTGAACAATCTCCAGGAAAAGGGCATGATCACCCGCTTGTACGAAGCTGCGATGGCGGGTGTAGATGTAAAACTATTGGTACGAAGCATTTGTTGCCTTGCGCCCGGTGTAAAAGGGCAAAGTGATAATGTCAAAGTGCATCGAATTGTGGACCGGTACCTGGAACATGCGCGTATCGTGGTATTCCATAACAATGGTGAACCCGAGTATTACATGGGAAGTGCCGACTGGATGAACAGGAACCTTTTTAGCAGAATAGAAGTTTGTTTTCCCCTGTATAATCCCGAATTGCGCAGGGAGATCCAGGATATTCTCGACCTACAATTGCAAGACACGGTCAAAGCCGTATGGTTAACCGACCACCTGGAAAATCAACGGATACCTCATCCGCATGGCCAGGAACCAATAGCAGCGCAAAAAGCGATTTATGATTATGTGAAAAAACTGGCTGGCTTTTGATATCCATTTTTATTCGTGGCTGCCTGTCAAGAAGCATTTCCGGGAAATTAATATCTACGTTATGAAGGCGATCGGGTCACGATATTTTCAATAATTAGAAAGTAAAAAGTGGCAATAACTCCTACGTCGTGCTCTTCGTGATTCGTCGTGTCATTTGTGCTCCACTATGGTTCCGAAATTTCGTGGATCACAAATGACACGACGAATTACAACGGGCACAACGTATCTGTTATAAGGAATCGTTCGATATTATAAGCAATGCTGAATGATTTCGCCGGTAATACTATGCATGCTCCAATACTGTTTAACGCGGAGAAACCTGAAGCTTACGTGCCGATTTTTTCTTTTGCATGCTTTGCATAAACCACATGATCGTAAAAGTGGGTATAAAGTCTGTTCCCGGAAGTAATTCTTCAACGAAGTTAAAAACGCCACCTAACGCTCCTTTCCAGCTTCCAAATGTGGCAAAGAAAATCATTGCAGAAATCGGTGCCCAAAGCAAATCACCCACTTCGCCCAGCAGCGGTACGGAATAGGTAGCAAAACCTACAATATCCATGAGGATGCAAAAAATAAGTGAGGGTTGTTTCCTGTTCATTTTTCGTTAATGGGTTGTTTATGAAAAATATACTTACCTGCTGTCAAAAAGCAGACCACTAATGATGATGCCGGGACAGGAAAAGTTGCAGGCGATGGGATCGTGGAAGATTTTTTTTATGTCAACTGACTGTCAGTCCGTCCCAGTCGATCTAAATCTTTTTTCGAGAGCGAGCTAGCTTCCAGAAGTTGTTGTATTTCCTGGATCTGTTTGCGTAAATCCTCGCGGAGATGAACAGGCGAGCCTTCGCGGATGGCAGAAGTGAGCTGCTTGGTCTTATCCATTAGCAAATCCTGTAATTCAGTAGTAGACAAATTAGCGAAATCCATGAACATTCTTAAATAGGGTATATTATTTAACGGGCAAGCTCATGAATTGATTGCATCTGTAGCGCAATGGGTGCTTAAAATTCTATTAAAATTGCCTGCTGCCTGTTCCATGTTCCAATCACCAATGCGCCGTTTGCCGTTCGTTTTTGCAATCCAGGAGTAAAATGAATATTATAGTTATGGATTCAGTAATGATTAAAGACTACCATCAGCATTCGAGCCTGTTTTCAGTCGCACCAGTTCAGATTGGAGGAACTGGTTCCATTTCCATTGCTGTGAGCGGTTTTTGCTGTGGTCGGTTTCTTTATCGTACATCTTTTCTAATGCCTGGTATTTTGCAGCTACTTCCTTAGGTATGGAGATCAGAAGCTGCTTATAATTACTCTTTAAAAAAACGGTAGTTCGCATACGGGCATTTAATTCCAGCACCAACAATTTCCCAATGATAAAATGACCTTCTTCATGTTGCAAGAGCGTGTCGGTGCGTTTGTCTTTTTTAACCCAGGAGTTGGTGCCAAGCTCTACCCAGTATTCAACCGGTTTGTCGAACTTGACTGAATCGCCTTTGAAAGTAAAATTTTCACCCTTGGTGCGAAAATTTGTAAAAGTATAGGCACCAAAAGGAGAGGCATCGTCGGGGCTTCCTTTAAAGTCATTCCATGAAAGAGGCCGGTCGCCTTCCTTTCCATTGATAAAAACTCTTTGAGAAAAAACAGGGCAATGCAGCAAAACTAAAGCCACCAGCGTCAGTAACCTATAATACATATATGACTTTTACTTTTTTACTATTAAATTGAAAATTATACAATTTTCTCAAGTGTGGGGACCACTCCTGTGAAAAGCTTCGTTTTTATCATATTTGAGTCCAAAGCGGTATAAATCAATTAACTTACAAGCCCTTTCAACCTTTTCAATTTTCATGAGAAATAGAGGATCAACTTTACTGCCGGCAGATATATTTCTGGGTATAAATGGTGAAATGAGTGCCTTAATGCGGGGAACAGACTGGTCGCATACAAGTATGGGTCCGATAGAAAACTGGCCACAGTCCTTAAAAACCACACTGGGCATTCTCCTACATTCCAGGTTTCCCATGTTCCTATTCTGGGGTCCCGAGCTGTTGTGTTTTTACAACGATGCCTTTGTGCCAAGCCTGGGAAAAGATGGTAAACATCCGCATGCACTTGGTAGCAAAGCCCAGGACGTATGGCCCGAAATGTGGACCACTATTTATCCAATGATCCTGGAAGTGATGAAAGGGAACAAAGCGATCTGGAGCAAAGATCAGCTTATCCCAATTTATCGGAACGGTACAATTGAAGATGCATACTGGACATACAGCTATAGTCAGGTTTTTGATGAAGAGAACTCCATAGCCGGAGTTTTCGTTGCAGTGGCCGAAACCACGGCCGAAGTTCGAATGATCAAAGAACTTGAAGAAAGCGAAAACCAGTATCGCAACATGATTGCCCAAACACCGGTAGGTATCGCTGTGCTAAAAGGAGCAGACCTTGTTGTTGAAACTGCGAATGAATTTTATCTCCAAATCGTTGACAAGAAAAGTGAGCAAATGATCGGCAGGCCACTCTTTTCTTCATTGCCGGAGGTTGCCGGGAGCGTGGAAGGTTTGCTGCAGGGAGTAATGGCTAGTGGTCAACCCTACCAGGGTAATGAATTTCCCGTGTCGATGAGGCGCTTTGGCAAGGATGAAAAAATGGCTTATTTCAATTTTACCTACCAGCCTCTTCGGGAAAAAGACGGCGTGATTTCGGGTGTTATTGTAGTGGTAAACGAAGTAACAGATATAGTTCTTGCAAAACACCAGGCCGAGGAAAGCCAGCAGCGCTTTAGTGAATACGTGAAAGCATCGCCTATGCCAATTGGCATTTATATCGGCAGGGATATGCGTATACAAACTGTCAACGATGCCATACTAAAAGCATGGGGTAGAAAAAATGAGTCGGAAGTGCTGGGCAAAACCTTTCGGGAAGTTTTGCCTGAACTGGAAGGCCAACCATTTTTTAAACTACTGGAAGATGTTTACACTACTGGAGTCGCTTTTCATTCCGACAATCACCGTGTAGACCTGGTGCATGATGGCGAGTTACGTACTTTCTATTTCAATTTTACCTATACACCATTACGCGATAAGGATGGCAATGTGTATGGAGTGATGAATACCGCACTTGATATCACTGATCTCGTTGTTGCAAAAAAACAGTTAGAACGAAGTCAGCAGGAATTGTTGACGGCAGGTAGCCGTCTCAGCCTAGCCATGGATGCCGGAAGACTGGGTTCGTATGACCTGGATCTACTTACCGGCAAAATGGAATGTAACACGCAATGCAAAATCAATTTTGGTTGGAAAATTAATAGCGCTTTTGATTTCGATGATCTGCTGCAATCGATAGTAGAGGAAGACAGGAGTGATATGCTTGCGCGGTTAAACAAGTCGTTGGAAACAAGATCCGATTTCAACGCAGAATACAGGGTGAAGTGGCCGGATGATTCTATACACTGGATCAGGACCTATGGTAAGCCGTCGTATAATGAATCGGGATCTGCAATGCGGGTAGCAGGCATAACTATCGATATTACTGAAAGCAAACTTGCTGTTCAAAAGATTGAAGAAAGCGAGCGCCGGCTAAACATGACTTTGGAGTATACGCAAACGGCATCTTTTGACCTTGATTTGCAAACGCGTGCACTGATAGCCAACAACAGGATGGCAGAGATATTTGGTTATGAGCCTGGCACAAAACTTACTTTCGAAAATTTGCGTAGTCGCTTTCATCCCGACGACAGGGAGGGAATTGTAGAGCCGGCATATGAAAGAGCAATGACAAGCGGCAACTACTTCTATGAGGCGCGGGTACTGGTACCCGGCAGCTCACCTCGCTGGATTCGCACACAAGGTAAAGTTACGTACAACGACAGGCAGCAACCCTTTCATATGCTCGGTACCGTTATGGACATCACCGCTGAAAAGAATGAACAGCGGCGCAAAGATGAATTCATGGGCATAGTAACGCATGAATTGAAAACTCCGCTCACTTCTGTTAAAGCTTTTACACAGTTCCTTCACCAACGCTCCGTCATCTCCGGCGACCAGCAGAGTGCCGCCCTGCTGTCTAAAATGGAAAAG
The DNA here is from genome assembly GCA_965652975.1 of uncultured Chitinophagaceae bacterium. Classification (GTDB taxonomy): domain Bacteria; phylum Bacteroidota; class Bacteroidia; order Chitinophagales; family Chitinophagaceae; genus CADEDV01. The sequence goes on from CBFGYO010000065.1 coordinate 16,898, forward strand.
CAGGTGGAAAGGCTGAATGTACTCATCGAAGACCTGCTTGACGTAACCAAGGTGGAAGGGGGAAAAATGAAATTTCAGCTTGCCGCATTCAATTTCAATATGCTGGTACAGGAAATCTGTGCTGAAATGCGGTTAATTACGACCAAAAAAATTATACTGGAAGAAAAAGATTTGAATGGCGTGATTGTTGGTGATAAATACCGGACCGGACAGGTCATTACCAACTTTTTATCAAACGCTATCAAGTATTCACCTGGTGCGGACCGGGTGGTTGTCAGGGTATTTGAAGCAGGCAACGAGATGATTTGTGAAGTACAGGATTTCGGAATAGGCATAGGGAAGGAAAATCAATCCAAGCTTTTTCAGCGTTTTTACCGGGAGATAGACGATGTGGTCACTTTCCCAGGTTTAGGCCTAGGCTTATATATTTCTTCAGAAATTATCAAGAGGCAGAACGGACGAATCTGGGTAGATAGCGAAAAAGGCGAAGGTTCGATTTTTGGTTTCAGCCTTCCAATAAATTTAGAACGCAGTGGCCAATAAAATAATATATGTTGTAGACGATGATAGTTCCATCCTGGAAATATTATCAATTATCTTAAAAGATAACGGATACGAAGTAGTGGTGTCTTCCGATGGCAGTTCCTTGCAAACCCTCGACATTGTACCAAGCTTAATCATCCTCGACATTCGTTTAGCAAATATTGATGGTTCACAAATATGCCGCAAATGCAAGGAGAGTGAAAAATTGTCATCCGTTCCTGTTATACTCGTCTCCGCAAATCTGGATGGCAAAGAGATAGCTCAGGCCTGTGGTGCCGATGACTTTCTTGCAAAACCATTTGCACTAAAAGAAATACTACAGCTCACCGAAAAATATATGGTACCGCAGGAACAGTAAGCTGCCAACAAGGTCCTGGATATAATAATTCATAAGGATGACAAGTTTACGGCTCAATGCTATTGATGGCCGTCATTAACCGGTGACTCGCTACCATTGCTCTGCAACTGATCTTTTAATTCTTTCAACCTGTCTTTGATTTGCCGGAGCACACTGAACTCTTCCCCATTTTCCAGGGCGGCTTCGTATTGTTGGTTCAATAACTGAACCTGTGCTTCCAGTTGATTTTTATTTGTTGACATAGTTGTGACAAGGATTTTATGATCCTCCTTCCCACCATATTTTCCAGGCGACAACGTGCTTTTCATTAAAAATGTGTGCCAATTTTTTTTGGCTGGCAAAAATTCAGATTTTTTTTTTACCGCGACAATGTTTCAGCTCTGTATTCTTTTGACCAGTTAGAAATCGTAAGTCAAAGCATTTTTTGTTGGGGTTGGTGTTTCGTTTTGTTCCTGCCTCTCAACAGGTAGTTTTTTCTCTTATATCTGCATTGAGTTTCTATCTTTAGAAACTCAAACATTCATCATGGACTTTACATGGACGGGTATTTTCCCCGCATTAACAACCAAGTTTACAAAAGACGATACACTCGACCTCTTTCTTTTTAAAAAAGAGCCTTGAAGCGCAACTGCACGCCGGTGTTAGTGGGATAATATTAGGCGGCACATTGGGAGAGGCAAGTGTACTTACTCTTGAAGAAAAAGAAACACTGGTAAAAACAGCCCTGGAACAGGTAGCGGGTAGCCTTCCCGTTGTACTCAACATTGCTGAAGGGTCGACTGCTGAAGCAATCCGGCAGGCAAGACTGGCTAAGCAATGGGGCGCCCAGGCATTGATGTTGCTTCCACCGATGCGCTACCGGACAGATCATCGTGAGACAGTGACATATTTTACGACGGTTGCAAAGAGCACGAACCTTCAGGTGATGATCTACAATAATCCCATTGATTATAAAACTGAAGTAACTCTGGACATTTTTGACGAATTAACGGCATGTGACAATATTACTGCCATCAAGGAAAGCACGCGGGATGTTACGAATGTAACGCGGCTCATTAACCGTTTTGGCGACCGTTATAGCATATTGTGCGGCGTGGATACCCTGGCAATGGAGGAAATTTGTCTTGGTGCCGACGGTTGGGTAGCCGGGCTGGTCTGTGCCTTCCCGGACGAAACGGTTAGGCTTTTTAATCTCGTTAAAGCCGGGAAGCTTGACGAAGCGAGGGAATTGTATCGCTGGTTTATGCCTTTGTTGGAACTTGACATTCATCCCAAGTTGGTGCAGTACATTAAACTGGCGGAAACGGCCGTTGGATTGGGCAGCGAATATGTGCGCGCACCCCGATTGATGCTGGAAGGAGCAGAAAGGGAACAGATTTTGAAAGTAATTCAGAAAGGAATCGCCGGCAAACCGGTTTTAAACAATCCTCAATCAATTAGAAATGTTTAATGACGCAACAATTGTTGAAATAGAAGCCGTAATGCAGGATGCATGGAAGGCGTTTCATATTTACCGGAATTACTCGCCTGCACTGCGGGCGAAATTTATGCGCGCTATCGCGAACGAGATTGGTGAACTGGGCGACACATTACTACAGGTAGCTGCCAGCGAAACACAGCTTACTGAACCGAGGCTAAGAAGCGAGCGGGCGAGAACGATATTTCAATTGACATCCTATGCAGATGCCTGTGAACGCGGCGACTGGCTGGAAGCAAGAATAGACACCGCGGATTCGGAACGAAACCCTCCCAAACCGGATATCCGAAAGATGATGGTAGCGATCGGCCCGGTGGTTGTATTTGGTGCAGCTAATTTCCCTTTTGCATATTCTACGGCCGGCGGTGATACAGCATGTGCACTTGCCGCAGGTTGCCCGGTAATAGTCAAATCACATCCCTCTCATGCAGAAACCAGTGAGCTGGTTGCGGGCGCAATATTGAGAGCGGCAAAAGCCTGCGATATGCCTGCGGGTGTGTTCGCACATGTGCACGGTACTTCCTTCGATGTAGGGAAAACTTTGGTTGAACATCCCTATACAAAAGCTGTGGGTTTTACAGGTTCGTTTAGTGGCGGAAAGCAATTATTTGACTGGGCTAACCAACGGAAGGAACCTATCCCGGTATTTGCCGAGATGAGCAGTATCAACCCAGTATTCATGCTGCCCGATCGGCTTAAAAAATTCGCCCCTGAAGTGGCAGAATTATATGCGGCATCTATAACATTAGGTGTGGGACAGTTTTGTACCAACCCAGGACTCTTGATTGGGCTGGATAATAAGGACCTGAAAAAATTTACAGGGTTACTTGCCGACGCCATACGAAAGGTGGTACCTGGCGACATGCTACATTCAGGTATTTTTAAAAATTATGTAGAAAAGCGGGCTAATGCAATTGCGCAGGAACAGGTAGAAATGGTAGCTGTGTCTGAAACAGATCCGCAATTGAACCAGGGGGCACCCACGATTGCCACCGTTACTGCTGATGCTTTTATCAATAATCCCATCCTGCACCAGGAAGTTTTTGGCCCGTATTCATTAATCGTGCGATGCAGAGATATGCAGGAAATGCTGAAGGTAGCCCGTAGTTTGGAAGGACAATTAACTGCTACATTGATGGCCACAAAAAATGACCTGAGAGAAAGTGGCAACCTTATCGAAGCGTTGAAAGATATGTGTGGACGATTTATTATGAATAGTGTACCTACCGGCGTAGAAGTGTGTCAGAGTATGCAACATGGTGGTCCCTTTCCCGCTACTACCGACTCGCGCTTTACTTCCGTCGGTTCCGATGGAATAAAAAGATTTACCCGCCCCATTGCATTTCAAAACTGGAGCAACGACCTGTTGCCCGATGCGTTGAAGAACGAAAATCCATTAGGTATCTGGCGAACGGTGAACAATGAAGTGAAAAAAAACAGGCTGAGGATTAAGAGAAAAGTAATAGCGTAAGGAGAATGTGGAAATGTGAAGATGTGGAAATGTGAAAATTGGTTTCTGTGTGCGGTAACTTTTTTTATTTTTTTGAATTATTCTTATTAATTCAAGAAGTATTGATTAGAATGCAAGAATTCGCAGCTACTTAGCATAATTGAATTCTTCATTTTCCCATTTCCATATTTTCACATTTCCACATTTTACTT
>CBFGYO010000066.1:0-20652 GCA_965652975.1 uncultured Chitinophagaceae bacterium
GTTGATCTTTGTTTCTATGATCCTATGTGGTAAAGCTATGGCTTCCTTCATTGGACTCTTCGCGGTTTGAAACCATACTTTTACCACATAGGATCATAGAAACAAAGATCAACATAGTATTCGCAGGAAAGTTAACTGTTTTCTTCCCAGATTCCTGCCAGGTACACCATCGTTTCCACCGCTTTGTTCATGTCCTGCACACTTACATGTTCCAGTTTGGAATGTATTGCCTGTTCGCCGGCAAACAGGTTGGGACAGGGCAGACCCATAAACGATAATCGGCTACCATCGGTGCCACCACGAATGCTTTCAACTTTTACTTCCAACCCGGCTTTTTCGATCGCTTCCCTTGCATATGCAATTACCCTGGGATGAAGATCGAGCACTTCCTTCATATTCCTGTATTGTTCGGTAACGTGGTATTCAAAACTGGCTTTAGGATAAAGGCGTAACAATTCTTCAATTTGAGTGCGGAGATAATCTTCTTTCTTTTTCAGCCCGGCGGTGTCAAAATCGCGTATGATGAAATCTATTGTGCACTTTTCAGCTATTCCTTCGATGCGCACCGGATGTATGAAACCTCTTTTTCCGTCAGTGGATTCGGGAGATAACCTGTCTTTCGGTAATGCTGCGAGTATTTCACCAGCAATCTTCATGGCGTTCACCATTTTGCCCTTTGCATATCCTGGATGAGCAATTACACCATGAATGATCACCTGTACACCATCGGCACTAAATGTTTCATCTTCCAGTGATCCTGCATCCCCACCATCGAGCGTGTATGCGAAATCGGCCCCGAGTTTTTTCAAATCCACTTTGGCAGTGCCTTTCCCAACTTCTTCGTCGGGAGTAAAAAGTATCTTTATTTCGCCATGTTTTACCTCCTTGTTGGTGACCAGGAAGTTTGCAAGGTCCATTATTGTTGCCACGCCCGCTTTGTCATCAGCACCAAGTAATGTAGTGCCCGATGCGGTAATGATGTCGTTGCCGAGTTGTCGCTGCAGGTAAGGATATTCGCTCATGCGCAATACCTGCGTAGGGTCGTCGGGCAACACGATATCCTGGCCCTGGTAGTTGCTATGCACTATAGGTTTCACGTTGGTACCGCTGCAATCGGGTGCAGTATCCACGTGCGCACAAAAACAGATAACGGGAACTTTTTTATCAGACGTAGAGGGAATTGTTGCATATACATAACCCCATTCATCCATCGTTGCATCCTGAATGCCCATTTTATTCAATTCATCAACCAGCATCCTGCTGAGGTCTTTTTGTTTTTCAGTGGTGGGATGGCTGGAGGATTGGGGATCGCTCTGGGTATCTACCTGTACATATCGTAAGAATCTTTCTGCTGCTGTAAAACGGTATCGCTCAAACATAGTCGTCTTTTTGGGGCATCGAATATACGCTAAAAGGGGATGGCATGTTAGATTAGCACTACATGCGATCCCCTGGATATGTTAAACGCCGGAAATTTGATGATTTCAGGGCATAATGATTAGTGGCTTGCTGCCCTCGATCTCGACAAGTTCAATGTCGAATACGAGATCCTGCCCAGCCAGTGGATGATTGGCATCCAGTATTACTTTATCTTCCTTGATCTCGGTTACGACTACCTGGAATTGCTGGTCGGCGCCATTATTCATCATAAGCGGCATACCCAGTTCCAGCTCCATGTCCTTCGGAAATTTATCACGCGGGAATTCCACAAGCATTTCCGGGTTTCTCGGACCGTATGCTTCGTCGAAAGGAATATTTACGGTTTTCTTCTCCCCTACCTGCATTCCTGCTACACCTTCATCAAATCCTTTGATGACCATTCCTCCGCCCACTTCGAATTCGAGTGGTGCGCGGCCCTCCGACGAATCGAAGGTTTCACCATTTGTTAAACGTCCATGATAATGAACCTTTACCTTGTCACCACTTTTAGCCTGTTGCATGATAATATTTTAAGGATTTTGAAATAATTGGGCTTGCAATTTAGCCCAATTTTAGGAATGCAACCGTTTAAATATTTATTGCTTCCGGTAACGGGGATAATGTATAATTTAACCCCAAACCACAAGCTATAAATAACAGGCAATGAAAACATTACTTTCCATCGGATTACTTGTATTGGTGAGCGTTAATTACCTGGTCAGGAACGATCGGTCCGGATCAAAAAATGATCATGCAATCACCACACCTGGGTTGCCAGCCGATCCTATTCTTGCAGGAGCCGAACGGATCAACGTTTACCTGCCACTTATCAAAGGAAAAAAGATCGGAATTTTTGCAAATCAAACATCGATGGTAGGATCTACGCACCTGGTAGATACATTACGAAAACTGGGTGTGGACATACGGGTAATTTTTGGCCCTGAACATGGATTTCGTGGCACAGCCGATGCAGGAGAAAAGATCGGCAATTATGTAGACAGGCAAACAGGAATACCCGTAGTATCACTTTATGGAAAAAAACTTCGTCCCTCTTCAGAAGATATGAAAGATGTAGACGTGCTGATCTTCGATATCCAGGATGTAGGTACACGGTTTTATACTTATATATCATCACTGGAAGAATTTATGGAAGCCGCATTTGAAGCAGGCAAACCTTTGATGATACTTGATCGGCCCAATCCTAATGCACATTATGTAGATGGTCCCGTACTTGAAAAAACTTACAAATCATTTATCGGCAGACAGCCAGTACCGATAGTATATGGCATGACGGTAGCAGAATATGCAATGATGATTGCCGGTGAAAGATGGCTTTCAGAAAAAGCCAACCTCCGTTACGACTACTACAAAAACTTTGCGCAAAACTCAAAGGACACCGCTTTCCACTTCCAGGTAATTAAGTGCAGCAGGAATTATTCGCATAAAACAAAATACGAACTGCCTGTAAAACCTTCACCGAATCTACCTACCATGCAATCCATTTACCTCTACCCTTCCACCTGCTTATTCGAAGGCACCGTTTTGAGCGAGGGGCGTGGGACAGACAAACCATTCCAGGTATTTGGTCATCCTTTATTACCTAAAAATCTTTATTCCTTTACACCCAATCCGAATGAAGGTGCAAAAAGTTCCAAATTATATGGTCAACGCTGCTATGGTTGGAACCTGGGAGGGACTACAGAAGAAGTATTGAAATCTGTCGACAACAGGATACAACTGAAATGGCTGATGGAAGCTTATCGGCTTTTCCCTGTAAAGGATAGTTTTTTTATTTATCCCAAATCAGGAAAAATGGAAGAATCGTTTTTCAATAAGCTGGCGGGCAATAACCAGTTATGGCAACAAATACGAAAAGGGATACCTGAAGCCGAAATTCGTGCAAGCTGGGAACCGCAACTCAGTGCATTTAAAGTCACACGAAAAAAATACCTGCTGTATGAAGATTTCGAATAACAGGTAAGGCGAATACAACCGCTTTGCTACCTTCGCACTCATGGCTACATCGAAATCATTGCGAATTGTGTTTATGGGAACACCAGAATTTGCGGTAGCTTCTTTGGAAGCACTTGTTAATTCCGGTTTTAATATCGTGGGTGTTGTAACTGCACCGGACAAACCTGCAGGTCGCGGTTTGAAAATGAGTGAGAGCGCTGTAAAAAAATATGCTATCGACAAAGGCCTTTTTGTTTTACAACCGGAAAAGTTAAAAAACCCAGCTTTTATTGAAGAGTTGCGATCACTCAAAGCAGACTTGCAAGTGGTGGTTGCATTTCGCATGCTACCAGAAGTGGTGTGGAGTATGCCAGCATTAGGAACTATTAATTTACATGGCAGCCTTCTTCCGCAATATCGCGGTGCGGCCCCTATCAATTGGGCAGTGATCAATGGCGAACGAGAAACGGGTGTCACCACCTTTAAATTAAAACATGAGATCGATACGGGAAACATTCTATTGCAGGAAAAATTTGCAATAGGCCCTGATGATACTGCCGGTGATATACACGACAAAATGAAAGTAATCGGTGCAGGTGTATTGGTAAAAACGGTGACCGGACTTGCCGAAGATAACCTGCAGGAGATTTCACAACAAAGTGAAAGGGTGGCTACAAATTCTCCTCTTCGCCATGCCCCGAAAATCACGACAGATACCTGCAAAATTGATTTCAATAAAAGCACTGGAGAAGTGCATAACCTTATACGCGGATTATCGCCCTTCCCGACTGCATTTACCACCCTCAATGGAAAAGTATTGAAGATCTTCCGTGCCGAAACGGGGTGGCCAGGTCACGATTCAATCGGCACTTTACTTCCTCCCGGGGATCATGTTACGGATGGAAAAACTTTCTTAAGATTTGCGTGCAGTGATGGTTATATAAATATCAGGGAACTTCAGCTTGAGGGAAAAAAGCGTTTGGCTGTTGAAGATTTTCTTCGGGGCTATCATTTTACAGATTGAAAACTTTCACGCGGCGTACGCAAAAGAGGTGCAGCGACGCAGCGATTATTCTACTTTCAGCCGCGCCCTCAAATTTCGTCGCGTTCGCCTCGAGAAACTTTTCGATACCGCACGCTCGCTTATTAATAGTTAACCTTTACTATAAACTTATCATCCTCCGAAATCTCGAGAGCGGAAGCACCAGCGCTGCTAATACGAATGTTAAGCCCGTCATTCTGACGAATACTGCTCATTTCGCCAAGTACTTTTGCAAAAATCACTTTACTATTTGCGGGGTTGGTGATCTTGACGATTGTACCTGGTTGTACTTTATCTATTAGCAAGTAATATTTATTATCTACCCAACCGCTGGTGGTTTTAAATATACCCGACGTAACAGTCTCTTCTTTTCGAGCTGACTGTTGCCGCACCTGTTGCTCATAATGATTTTTAAAATAACCACTACCTGTTGCTGACTGGGTTGATTTGGATGTATAAACCGGTTCTGTTTTCCGAGTTTCTTCCACTGGTGCAGGTTTATTTTCAACTGGTGCTGGTTCCTTTTTTTTCTCTGCAACCACCGGGGGTGTTTGTACAGGCTCCGCCTTTTTTTCCATTACAGGCTTGTCTTGTTTTGGCGGTTCTGCAGTTGCCTTCTTTGTATTATTGAGTGTTACCGAAGGCAATTCTTTCGAAACTAAAAATCCAACAACTATGTTGTCACCGGCATTAACTGTATTGTCGGTTATGCCATTCCAGTTACGAAGATTTTCGAGCGGTACTTTATTGAAGCTGGTGCTGATTTTTGACAGACCTTCCTTTTCGCCGGTTTTATAATACACCGGCACCCCTGAGTTACCTTTTTGAATAAAGTTGGTATCGCTCAGCGGAATGCGCACAACCTGTCCGATGGCCAGGCCTTTGTTCATATCTACCCTGTTGTAAGCGGCGATATATTTTGGATGCACCGTGTATAGCCTTCCGATAGCAAAGAAATTTTCCTTGGGAGCCACTTTATGTTCAAGGTAAAATGAACCGTCGGCCTTTTTTACAAACAGCTCATTTTGCTGAGCGTTGGTGTTTGACAATAGGATGATCAGTGGCAGAAACGTTAATAAGCCTTTTTTCATACTGACGGGTTTGAATTGCAAAGATGAGGATTTTTAATATGCCTGCGCATTCAACGATCTTTTAATATACGCAGGTCTTTGGGATAGTAATTATTAATACGATTTTGCAAAACATTAACCCAACCTAATACCTGTCCCTCATACTGTACCAGTTGCCAGCCCTTTTCCAGCGTCGTGAGTTGCATTTCCTTTCTTTTTAAATAAAGAATTGCCAGATCATAATCCAACTGTGCACCTGCTATAGCTGCATTAGTTCGACCGCTCATGGCCAGCGCATGATCGGGCACCAGTTTATCCCTGATCAGTTCTCCTACCTGAATGCCAGAATAGATAACTTTTAACCTGTCGAGCAAAAAAAGAATATCATCGGCCATATTTTCAGGCCATGCATACACGGTATTCAAATGTTTCCAGCATTGCAACCCATCTTTGTTGATCCATTGATCTACGATAGGCTGGTCCTTTTTATCTATGGGCTGTAATTTTTTGTTTTTTGGAGCACGATGTTGTTCTACGTCACCGTCAAGTTTACGAAAGCAGGCCAGGAAAAATCCTTCACCCTTTACTTTGTCGGGCCAGAAGCGATAAGAATTATTTTCATCCACGATATTCCATGCCGGATCAACTGAGAGGGAAAGTTGTTCGGCTTTAAATTCACTGGTCAGCCATGTCGCAATGTCTTCATCTTCTTCCCTGGAGTAAGAACAGGTGGAATAGATAAGCACACCGTCGTTTTTCAATGCAGGCCATATGTCTGCGAGAATACGTTGTTGTCGCTGGCTGCAAAGTTGCACATTGTTAATGCTCCACTCTTCCATCGCTCCTTCATCGCGTCGAAAAAGGCCACTTCCGCTACATGGCGCATCCACTACTATGACATCAAAGTAATTTTCCATTTTAGAAAAATCTCGCGGATCATTGTTTGTAACGACTACATTCGATGTACCCCACTTGATAATATTATCTTTCAGTATACTGGCACGCGATCTTATTACATCGTTACTTACAAGCAAACTTCCAGGTGAAAGCAATGATTGTAAGTGCGTGGTTTTTCCACCGGGTGCCGCTGATAGATCGAGGACTTTTAAGGAAGCTGTAAGATCCACCCGCTGTTTCATCGCCTGCTCAAGAAACATGCTGCTTGCTTCCTGCACGTAGTAACAACCGGCGTGAAAAAATGGATCAAAAGTGAATGAAGGACGCTGTAATAAGTAATACCCGTGATCTGTCCACGGTACCGGGTTTGTTTCCTGGATGCCATCCAGACCGATATTACGAGGCATTGCGGGCTTTGCCGGGTTGAGGCGGATAGAAGTAACCTGTTCCTGGCTGTTATGCACTTTTTCAAAACTGGCAATATCAAAACCAGGCGCGTTTTGTAAAGAGTCGAGAAGGTATTTAGGTAGAGCCAAGGAAAATAAATTTGTAAAAAGCAAAGTTGGAAGATAATACCGAATTTTTGATGGTAGTCGATATGTTTCTGACTCGCTTTTTTTACCACATAGGAGCATAGAAGCATAGTTACACATAGAGCTGCTTATTGTCGAGTACGATAGGCCCCTATGTTTTCCTATGCTTCTATGCTCCTATGTGGTAAAAAAGTGAAATGAGAAAACCTCCCCTAGAGATTTTTTATCTCAGCAATCAGGTCCTGCAAAACTTTTTTCGCATCTCCAAAAAACATGGAGGTTTTAGGTTGAAAGAAAAGATCATTTTCAATACCTGCATACCCCGGCTTCATGCTCCGTTTATTGACGATAACAGCTTTGGCCAGTTCAACATCCAGGATTGGCATTCCGTATATGGGAGAAGAAGGATCAGTCTTGGCAGCAGGATTTACTACGTCGTTGGCACCTAAAATAAGCACCACGTCTGTTGTAGAAAACTCATCATTGGCCTGTTCCATTTCCAGGAGCTTTTCATAACTAACATCTGCTTCGGCAAGCAGTACGTTCATATGTCCCGGCATACGACCCGCTACAGGATGAATGGCATATTTAACCGTAACACCTTTTTCTTCCAGTAATTTTTCCAATTCATGGCAGGCATGCTGGGCCTGGGCTACGGCGAGTCCATAACCAGGCACGATCATTACCTTGTTGGCATAGCTCATTACAACCGCTGTATCGCTCAGGGAAATTTCCTTATAGCTTCCCTGTTCTTTGTTACCGGCTGCAGGACCGGCCTTGCTTCCACCAAATGAACCGATAAGTACATTGGCCAGCGAACGGTTCATGGCCTTGCACATCAGGATAGTCAGTAATGTACCGGCCGCACCAACGAGGATACCACCTGTGAGCATTACTTTGTTGTCGTAAAGAAAACCACCACATGCTGCTGCCACACCGGTAAATGAATTGAGTAATGATATTACTACGGGCATATCTGCCCCACCGATGGGGAATACAAAGAATACTCCGTATAGTAATGATAAGGCCAGGATAACATAAAAGATCAGCGGGCCATTATCCGGCAACCATATTACCAGGTATACAGCTAGCGCAAGTATGACCAGTAGTAAAACAATATTGAAGATATGCTGGCCTTTGAAGGAAAAATCTTTAATACTTCCATTCAATTTACCCCAGGCAATTATACTTCCTGCAAAAGAAACTGAACCGATGATCAAACCGAGTAGGATAATCACAACTGTGCCCCGAAATCCTTCGGGATAAATGATCGTGTGCCAGCCCGGAACAATGCTTACTGCAAGATCGAGATGATTAAACTCAACAATAGAAATTAATGCTGCGCAGGCCCCACCCATTCCATTGAAGAGGCTTACCATTTCGGGCATTGCCGTCATCTTTACTTTTTTGGCTGCGAGATAACCGATGATAGTACCGATAGCAATACCGCCAAATATCCATCCGTAATTGCCCAGGCGTTGACCATGTTCTTCGTACAGGAATATAGTACCGAGTATCGCGATGATCATTCCCGCTGCAGCCACCAGGTTTCCCTTCCGCGCCGTAGCGGGATTGGACAACATCTTTAAACCAATAATGAATGTGACCGACCCGATAAGATAGCAAAGTGTAAGTATGTTCAGCTCCATAATTAACGTCTATTAGCCGTTAGCGTTTCTTCTTTTTAAACATTTCCAACATCCTGTCGGTTACTACAAATCCTCCAACCACATTCAAGGTACCCAACACCACGGCCAGGAAGCCGAGGATCAAAGCCAGGTAATTGTCGGTCTCGGCTTTTCCCATAACGATGATCGCCCCAATGATCACAACGCCGTGGATTGCATTAGCACCGCTCATCAATGGCGTATGCAGCACACTGGGCACCCGCCCAATTACTTCAATACCTACAAAGATCATCAGTATCACGATGTAGATGATCTGCTGGTTTGCCGTTATCCAATTCAATAAATTATCCATAAGCTGATATTCAGTTTATTTACATCCCCTTCATACTCTTCCTTTCACATTTTCACATTCGCTCATGCACCACTGCACCCTCTTTGGTGATACAACTTCCTTTTACAAGGTCGTCATCCCAATTGAGATTGACCGCACCTTCCTTGGTAGTGATCAGCGCCAAAAAGTTTAATACGTTTTTTCCATATAGCTTGCTTGCATCGCTGGGCATCGTTGATTGCAATGATGAGTTGCCAATGATGCTGACTCCATTGTGCATTATCGTTTCGTTATTCTTTGTAAAAGGTGTGTTGCCACCCGTTGCGGCTGCTATATCGATGATCACTGAACCGTTACGCATGGCATTGATCATATCTTCGGTAATGAGTATAGGAGCTTTTTTGCCGGGTATTTGCGCTGTAGTAATAACGATATCTGATTTGGCGATGCTTTCACCAATGCGGGCCTGTTGCCTGCGTTGGAAGTCTTCTGACTGCTCCACTGCATATCCACCGGCTTTGCTGGCGTCGGCAGCACCTTCCACTTCTACAAATTTGGCACCGAGACTCATCACTTCTTCCTTTACTGCCGGGCGCGTATCAAATACTTCAACCACCGCTCCCAAGCGTCGCGCGGTCGCTATGGCCTGCAATCCCGCTACGCCTGCACCAAGTATCAGCACTTTGGCGGGCGCAATGCTGCCGGCAGCGGTCATAAACATGGGGAAGTATCTCGAATAGGTATTGGCACCAAGCAATACAGCTTTGTACCCAGCGATATTTGCCTGTGAACTTAGCACATCCATGGCCTGCGCACGCGTAGTACGCGGTAGCATATCCAATGAAAATATCGTTGCACCTGCTGCAGCCCACTGCTGCATCGCGTCCTTATTATATAGCGGCTGAAAAACACCGATGAGAATTTTCGATTTCCAGTTGGCACCTGCTACGGCAGGCTGATGGATGGAAAGTATGATATCGGCACGGGCAATCACGTTTTCACGGGTGTCGATGCTGGCTCCCGCTTTTTCGTAATCTGCATTGCTGCAAAATGCTTTTTGACCAGCACCATTTTCAACAATGACAGTAATGCCTTTTTTAGTGAGGGTGGCTACCGCTTCGGCGAGAAGCGAAACTCTGGTTTCATGGGTAGGTTCTTTAAGCAGTCCAATTATCATGCAGGTTGCCGGTTTCCGGTTTCAGATTTTAAATTTACCGGCGGAAGATAGAGAATTTTTGGGTTACAGGGTGCATTACCTGCGAGGTTTAAGCGAGATAAAGATTAAAAATCGTGAAGGATACGTCGGTAATTACGAAAAATCGCGGGTCAAACATTTCATAATGCTCTATGTTGACCTTTGTGGCTATGATACTATGTGGTGAAGCTATGGCTTCAAGCCGCGAAGTGTCCGATAAGGGAAGCCATAACTTTACCACATAGCATCATAGGCATATAGATCAACATAGTTTTAGACACAATCTTCAAAACCGGATAACAAAATCCTGTTTTTCCCTGAACTCCTGGCGAAAAAAAAGAATACCGATAAAAAAGAGGTCAATACTATAACGCACGTCCTTGTGACCTTTAATAGCGGTCCAGGCTTCTTCCATTCCCCTGCTCCAGTGTATATCATCGAATATGAGAATGCTGTTGTTGTTAACTTTCGGTAGGAGTTGAAGGAAATAATCCAGAGTGGGTTCCTTTCTGTGGTTGCCATCAATAAAAGCAAAGTCGATAGTACGCATGCTATCCAGCACGGAAGGCAATGCGTTATCAAAATTTCCATTTACCTGGACAATATTCTGCAATTGGAGTTGTTTGAAATTAGCCGACGCAATCTGTGACACTTCTTCTGCCCCTTCCAGCGTAGTGATATGAGCATCCGGGTTGGCTAGCGAGAAGTATGCGGTGGTAAGACCCAGTGAAGTGCCCAATTCCAGTATATGTTTTGGCTGATAATGCCGAACCATCCTGTATAGCAATTGCCCAAATTTTGCGGGCTTGGCTGCATTTCTTGCCAGGCTTGCTATTGAACGGGTATTACTGCCACCTAGCGCTGAGCCGGCCCCATAGTCGGTAACATTTATCAAAGTGCGATTACCTAACAGGGATCGGCGCAAAGTCTCCACCTTTTCATAATCGGGATAATGCTGTTGATCGTTTAATATTTTTTTTATAAAATGATATACAAATGGCGAATGCGTACCATGACCGCGCCCGTTGGAAGCTTGTAAATAATATCGCAGGTATTTTAATGCTAATGTGGAACGGGAATACATCATGTAAATGTGGAAATGTGGAAGTGTGGAAATGTGAATATGGTTATTAAATTCGAATTTTCTTACTGCTATTCAAATTACATTCTTCCTTTCATTTAGTGTGATTTAAAATTTCCCTTTACATCGTTTCTATTGGTAGAATCCATAACTATTTCGACTCCAGTTTTTTCCTTTTTTTTATTTTTCCTTTCTTCAATTTTTGTAAGTATAAATGAAAGCGTTATGCCCATTACAATGCACATCGTTAAACATCCAATTAACCGATTTGCAGTATGCTATCACGGTGAAACAAATCCCATCCGCCCATAAGTTTGGATATTTTCTATTCATCATTTAGTATCCAATTCTATTCATTTAGTATCTAATTCTATTGATTTGTGAAAACTAACTTTAGTTATTTTACCAATATCGCAATAAATTAGTTATTAACGAACCTAAGGAAATTGCGACTATATCATTTCCACATTTTCACACTTTCACATTTTCAAATTTTCCTTAATTTCTCTCCCACGTCTCAAAAGAATGGTTGAACTTATTCTTTTCATCTGCTTCATATTTTTTCTGGCTCACTAATCGCCATTGGCGGGGATCGATTGCAGGGAAAAATGCATCGCCTTCGGGGGTTGCATCTATTCTTGTCAGGTAAATGCGTTGCGCTTTGTCGAAAATCATTTTAAATATTTCACCACCTCCAATCACCATCACTTCTTTTGCATCGGTTTGTTTTGCCAGGAACAGTGCATCTTCCCAACTTTTCACCGCCACAACTCCATCCGCTTTCCAATTCTCCTGCCGGGTAATAACAATGTTCTTACGCCCACCCAATGGTTTACCGAGCGAATCAAAAGTTTTGCGGCCCATTACAACAGGCATGCCCCAGGTTACATTTTTAAAATGCTTCAAATCATTAGGTAAATGCCAGGGCATAATGCCGCCTTTACCGATCACATTATTTGTTGCTGCCGCCACGACTAATGATATAAGCATACCCAGGTATTAGTATCAGCAAATGTATGAATTCGGTTTCACGCAAAGGCGCGAAGTGTATAAGCCCTGGGCTAAACCGCAACAGGAGCTTTTATAGCTGGATGGGATTGATAATTTTCGAGGGTAAAATCTTCAAACCGAAAATCGAAAATATTTTTCACTGAAGGATTCAACTTCATTGTAGGCAATGGAAATGGTTTCCTGCTCAATTGCAACATCACCTGTTCGTGGTGATTGTTATAAATATGTACATCGCCAAAACTATGAATGAACTCACCCGGCCGCAGGTTGCAAACCTGTGCAATCATGAGAGTAAGCAATGCATACGATGCAATATTAAATGGTACACCGAGGAATACATCAGCCGAACGCTGATAAAGCTGGCAACTTAATCTCCCTTCTGCAACATAAAACTGGAATAGCGTATGACAGGGCATCAGTGCCATATCTGGCAGCTCAGCTACGTTCCACGCGCTAACAATTAATCGACGGCTGTCGGGATTTTTTTTAAGTTGTTCAATAAGGCTGGTTATCTGGTCCACCGTTTTACCATCTTTACCCTCCCAGCTTCGCCATTGTTTGCCATATACAGGACCCAACTCGCCCTGTTCATCAGCCCATTCATCCCAAATTTTTACACCGTTTTCTTTGAGGTAGGCAATATTGGTCTCGCCTTTCAGAAACCACAACAATTCATGGATTATACTTTTCAGGTGTACTTTCTTGGTTGTAACCAAGGGAAACCCTTCCTGCAGGTCGAAACGCATCTGGTAACCAAAACAACTTTTAGTTCCCGTGCCCGTGCGATCGGTTTTTGAAACGCCGGTATCGAGTATATGTTTCAACAGGTCGAGATATTGTTGCATGCTGCAATTTATAGATAAAAGATAAAAACTAAAAGATAAAAGTGAGATCCGATCTTTGGGCTAGGAACACTGTGTTCTTGTTTGTGGCTCAAGGCTCAAAGCCCGTTACTACTAGCTCGGAGATACTGTATGAGTCTAACTTTTATCTTTTAGTTTTTACCTTTTATCTGACCTACTGGTAAACACGCACATAGTCCACGATCAACCATTGGGGAAAGACAGTTGTTGCATCGGGACTTCCCGGCCAATTGCCACCAACAGCCAGGTTGAAGATGAAGAAAAAACTCTCGTTGAAGGGATAGGTAGCAGAACCAACATCAGCCTTATTTACGGTAGAAAATAAAATTCCATCTACATACCATTTGATCTGGTCGAGTTTCCATTCGATCGAAAAAACATGAAACTCGTCATTAAAACTTGCACCGCCGCTTAAGGTATAGCTGCGGCTAATTTGTGTACTGCCCGGTCCGGGACCGAAGTGTAAGGTGCCATAAACCTTGCCCGGTTCATGTCCTACGAGTTCCATCAAATCAATTTCTCCGCTACGAGGCCATCCACCATGTACATTGCTTTGTGGTAGCAACCACAAAGCCGGCCAGATACCTTTTCCTTTCGGGAGTTTGGCGCGAATATCAATTCGTCCAAACTTAAATGTCTTTTTATCGCGAGATACAATCTTCGATGAAGTGTATTGTTTGCTTGCGAATGATTCTTTCCGCGCTTCGATAATCAATTTACCATCCTGGAAAAAGAGATTCTCAGGTCTGCCTGTGTAATATTCCAATTCGTTATTGCCCCATCCGCAAATATTAGGACATCCATCACCGCCTTCTACTGTCCATGCATTTGCATCAAGGGTTCCGGTATTGAATTCATCCTGCCATGCCAGGGTATACCCGGCATAGGATGTTGGGGCATCATAACCAACATTAGTGAAAGGCACTTTTGTGTCGTCGTTGATGATGATACCCGTTGCTGTAAACTTATTGATAGTAGCATTGGTGGCACCTGTCAATGTCACCGTTAATGTTTCATCACTTTCGCGCACCTCGTCGCTGACGATTGAAATATTTATTGTTTTTTGTTGTTCGTTGGGTTGAAAAGTGATAGCCTGGTTAGTTACTGCAGTAAAATCTTCTCCAGCCCTGGCCATTAATTCGGTAGTAGAATATGTGACTGAAACAGTGCCGGGATAAGCATTACTTAATGTAACATTAAAAGCCAGGATGGTGGTACCAGTATTACCTTCCGTTACCTGCCCGTCGCTTATGGTGATAGAAGGTTTGGGAGCATCAGGAGTATCGCTGCCACCTTTGCCACAACTCACACACGATAGTAATAGGGCCACTAATAAGAATTTCATCTGGTCTGATTTGATAAGGTCTGTTCCAATTATTAAAAAAAGGGTGGAGAATATTCAACCTTGACAAGTAAATATGTCCACCCCTGCTTGCTTGAGAAACTGCTCACTAAACTTAAACTGCTACATACGTAAACCGCCATGCTCCCCAACCGTAATCGAGCTTGAGCACCATTCGTGTGGCGGTTAGTGAAACAATATCATAAGTTACACTTGCTGCTGGTGCCCCCAGGGCGGCATCAGGAGGTGTGCCTGCTTTATACAAACCAAGGTGTGCACCAGTGCCAGTAACTTTCAATTTATTACCGATAATTTCAAATGTAAATGTGCCACTATTGGCCCATGCCTGGAATTGTGCTGGGACTGCGCTATTGGCATAGCAACCAACCGCTGGCATACCGGCGGGATGCGGCGCACCTGCTTCTTCGTCCACATAAAAGTCACCTTTGCTATCGTAGGTAAGCACATTGCCGGCTTTGGCAAAAGTGTATTCATCATTGAAGAGGCACGATCTGCCTGTTACATCACCTACTCCGTTTTGCCACCATGTAGTTGCAGGATCAGGACCAATCCAAAGTGCACCGGCTTCGGGGGCTAATTTCCATTTACGTGTACTGTTGCCCGTGATGATCTTGAGCGGCGTTTGAGCAGCAGGATCGTCATTGGCTACGGCAATAACCTGGCTGGCGCTGTCGATTCCGCTATGGCCAAATACAAACAGTTTAACTGTGTAATTTCCTTTGTCTGCAAAGTATACGGTATCGACAGCCTTGCCCTTCTTATAACCGGCACCATCGGCTTTATCCCAGTCGAAACGAAATCCGTTTTGCGAAGTACTGGTGAGTAAATATTTATTTACCTGCCCGGCAATGGGTGTTGCGGTAAATGAAGCTACTGGTTTCGCACCCAGCTCGCGCGTATCATACTCGCAGGAGAAGAGCATGAAGCTGCAGGCTACGAGGGATAACAGGAAGGTTGTGACCTGTTTCTCCATTAATTTTTGCATATTAATAAGTTGTGTTGTTCAATAATGTTGTTAACGCCCATCAATAGTTGGGGTTTTGTGGCAGTGTAGCAACGCGCACATCAAAGTCTGGTATTGGTAACACATTGTGTTTGTTGGCCTGGTATCCCAAACCACCGAGCTCCTGCTGTGCAAGATTCCAACGTACCAAATCGGTATAGCGGAATCCTTCAAAAGCTAATTCCAGTTGGCGTTCTTTTACGATTGCGTCGAAAAGAGCCGTGCCACTTGCCGATACATCAGCCAGGCCAGAGCGTTGACGAACCAGGTTGAGATAACCTCTTGCCTTCACATCGTTGGAAGATTTATTATATGCTTCGGCTGCCATGAGCAACACATCTGCATAACGAATATGCCGCCAATTGGTGCCGTAGTTCAATTCGCTCACAGGTCCTCCGGTTTGCGAAGCAAAAGCTCCGTACTTGCGTTGGAAAAAGCCTTCATAATCCCAGGCTGTTGGATTGGTCCAGTTGCCACCTGCCGCGATAAGTTCGGCTTGAGACATGACGATTTGCTTGCGGCGTTGCACATCGCCTGCTGCAACAAACGCATCCCACATTTTCTGTTTAGGAAGATTGAATCCCCATCCTGCAATCAATGAATCCGCAGGTGCCTTAGTATAATAATCACCTCTTGGACCCATCAACTGAATATGAATATTACTTTCCGGTTGCCAATCCCAGGGGAAATTGCCCCAGTCGTAGCTGCGAACATTGGAATAAGATATTTCAAAAACGGATTCGATCCCGAACTCCTGTGCCCGGGAAAAAGCAGCTCCTATAGAACTTGCAAGACCATATTGCGTGGAAGTGATTACTGCTTCAAATTGCGCCGCAGCTTCTGCCCATTTTTGCTGGTACAGCAAAGCTTTGCCCAATAAAGCCTGTGCAGTGCCTTTAGATACCCTGAACCTGTCGCTACCCGTATACGCAGATTTTAATGGCAATACTGCAATGGCCTCGGTAAGATCCTTTTGAATTTGCGCATAGACATCAGCTTTAGGTTTACGACCTGTTGCTGTATAGCTTGCTGGAGGAATGTCATCAAGTACGAGGGGCACATCACCCCAAAGCGATACCAATTCAAAATAGTTGTACGCCCTTACCACTTTAGCTTCTGCGATAAGGCGCTTGCGCAGCTCTGTTTCTGACGATGAACGGTTGACAACCTTATTGGCACGATAGATTGTATAATATGCCATACGCCAGGCTTCCCTGATCTTATCGTTGGTAGCGTCGAAATTATAATTGTCGATGGTTTGATAGCCAGGCTGGTCGCCGGCATCGCTACCACCTGCATTACTTTCGTCAGACAACAGGGTTTTGATCATATAAATGCTTCCCCAGTTGTTGTTGTAATGCGCCTGCATCATATCATACATCGCATTTACTGCTTGTGTTACGTCCAGGTCTGTTTTATAAAAATCGGTCTCTGGAAATGCACCAGTTACTGGTTGGTCCAGGAATTTTTTGCAACCACTGTTAATTAGCATGAGCGAAAAGCAAATTATCGTGGTCTTTATAATATAATTTTTCATTTGAATTCGTTGAATGCATTAAAAATTAAATGACAGTCCTACGATCGCTTTGCGCGGGATGGGATAACCTCCCCTGTCGATCCCGATACTATTTTGTCCGTTGCTTCCGCCCTCCGGATCTACCCCGGGATACTTGGTGAAGGTGAAGAAGTCGTCAAGCGATACATAAAACCGCGCTCTCTTAATTTTAATTCTGTCCAACAGCGATTGTGGCAGCGTATATCCAAGTTGCAATTGCCTTACCCTGGTATACGAACCATCGAAGATCATAAAGTCGCTATTGTAGATATATGGGTTGGAAGTATTGGATGCAAACCATGTATTGGTACTATTTGCGCCAGTCCACCTGTTAGTATAAAAAAACAGGGGTTTGTTTGCTGTGCCGCGGTCAGTACGATTAAAACCCATGAGTACTTCGTTACCGCTTTGTCCCTGCACAAATACGAGAAAGTCGAAGCCTTTGTAAGCAAGTGTTACGCGACCTCCATATGTAATATTCGGATGAGGATTGCCGATATTGGTCATATCGCCAGGAGTTATGAGTTTGTCACCATTCACATCCACCACGATTGGCTCGCCGGGATTGGGTGAATAACCTGTAATTCCGGTTTTGGCGAGATAAGCAGATACTTCTTCAGGAGTTTGAAAAATTCCCTGTGTCTGGTAGCCGTTAAAGAACCACAAAGGCATACCTACTTTCATCGCGGTAGCAGACCATCCGGTACCTATGCCTGCACCATAAATGATGGGAGAATTAGGATCCATCCGGGTTACCGTATTCTTCAAGGTAGAAAGGTTACCGCTGATTTCATACGTCAATGCATTTTTTGAAATCGGCTTATTGTTGTAGGTGAGTTCAAATTCCCATCCTTTGTTTTCTATATTCCCTGAGTTTTTTGTACGTAATATGTTACCGACAAATAATGGTACATCACCACCGGTCAACAGATCCTTTGTTGTTTTCTTGTAATAATCTACAGTCAGGTTAAGTCGATTATTAAAAAAGGCCAGGTCTGCACCGATGTCCAGTTGTTCCCCTGTTTCCCATTTAAGATCCGGATTTGCCAAACTGTTAGGAGCGGCTCCAACCTGCAATACTCCTGTTGGATCCGGATAATTATAACCGGTGCTGATTGCATTCATCCACTCACCAATGCCTACGGACGAAACGTTGCCGTTTTGTCCCCAGCTACCACGCAGTTTTATATAATTAATTTTGTCTGCAATACCGGACGAATAAAATGATTCATTAGAAAGTATCCAACCTACAGATACGGCAGGAAATGTTTGGTATTGGTTTCCGGGTGCAAGTTTTGAAGTACCATCGCGTCTTACGGAGATGTTGACCAAATATCTATCACTGAAACTGTAATTGACCCTGCCGAAAAAAGAAGCAAGTGTATAATCTCTTACCGTGCTTCCAATCAGATCCTGTTCATTGGGTACATCGTCTGCATAAGAAAACCTGTCGTTCTCTTTAAAAAGACCGGAATAGCTACCGCCCATATGATACTCGTGGGTTTTGATAGCTGAGGTACCGGCAAGGAAGGTAAAATTATGTTGGCCAAACGCTTTTTTATAAGTAGCGAAATTTTCCCACTGCCAGGTATACCAGTTATTGTTATAATCAGAACCATTTGCAATCGTATTCAGGCTTTCACTGGAATACCAGAAGGTAGGAGTCCAACCATGACCTGTTTGGAAAGCAGCATCGATTCCGAATCGGGAGGTGAATACAAATCCACTGAATGGAGCAATATCTACAAACACATTTCCTACAATCTTGTTTTGTACGTTTTCACCTTTTGCCAATTCAATTCTGGTAACGGGGTTACCGTATTCCCCTTTCAGGAAATTGGAAATACCGTAAAGATTTCCGTTGGGATCTCTTCTTAATAACTTTTCAATCGGCGTACCATCGGGTGTGGTGCCTGCCAGTGCAGCCAGCACATGCGTGGGAAGAGGTGTACCATCGGAATATGCTACAGGAGTAATGGGATCCATAACCAGGGCGCTGGAAAGAATGGAACCAAATTCGTTGTTATCTGATATCGCCCTGCGTCTATGCTGCGAATAAGACATCCTGTTGCCAATCGTCAGCCAGTTTTTTACTTTATGATCACCGTTGAAGCGAACAGTGTAGCGATTGAATCGTGCTTTATCGCCACCTACTACACCTTCCTGGGTAAATATCGATCCACTAACAAGATAGCTTGACCTGTCGGACCCGCCACTGAATTGCAACGAATGATGTTGCTGTGGTGCAGTCTGGATTACCTGGTTGAGCCAGTTGGTTCCGGCCCCGATATTGGCAACATCCGCTGGCGTGGGTGCGTTGCCAACGCCGGCTTCCTGCAGGTATTGCTGGTATTGTTGAGCATTCATCATGGTGATGAAGTCATCTTTTATTGACTGTTGTGTGAATTGACCGCTATACGAAACGTCGGATGAATTCTTTTTGCCTGTTTTTGTGGTGATGATAATTACACCATTCGAACCTTCAGCACCATAGATGGCAGCAGAAGCCGCGTCTTTCAAAATGTCGATGGTAGCAATTTCAGAAGGATCGAGATATTCTATTCCACCAGCCCTGATACCGTCTACAATAAACAGCGGGTTGGAATTCCGGTTGGAGTTGGCGCCGCGTATGCGGATATTCAATCCGGCTCCCGGCTGCCCGGAAGTAGGAAGAACCATCACTCCTGCCGTGCGACCCTGAAGCGCCTGGTCGATACGGGTGGATGAAACTGTTGCAAGTTCTGCCGCCCTTACTGAAGAGATGGCACCAGTAACCTGGTTTTTACGTTGCTGCCCATACCCTACTACTATTACTTCCTGCATATTGCTATTGGTAGGGGCAAGTTGCACGTTCGCTGTAGTGCGATTATTTTCCAGCTTTATTTCGTGTGATACGAAACCAATATAACTGAATACCAGTGTGGCATCAGGATTGGAAACATTGATCAGGAACATCCCGTCTTCCCGCGTAGTAACACCATTGGTAGTTCCTTTTTCAGCAACTGTTACGCCCACCAGCGGTTCACCTTTGTTGTCGGTAACCCTGCCGGTAATTGGGATAGCGAATGTTTTCGTCGTTTTCGCAGCATTTGCATCTTTGGTAATTACGATGAGGTTGCCATTGAGCCGGCGATAGGTTAAAGGTGTATTTTCCAGTAACCTTTCCAATACGTCATCTACAGGCATATCCTGTACATGAATATCGATGCGTTTATCCTTTGGCAATATATCATCTTTGTACACAAACCGGAAAACGCCTTGTTCTTCAATCGCTTTGAAAGCTTTCTTCAAATGCGCATTTTCCAGGCTCAGGCTAATATTATCCTGGCTATAGCCCCGCCCGAAAGATTGTAGGGAAACAGCAACAATAAACAGAATGGTAAACTTGATCATCAGCAAGCATTTGATGAGTAAGCTGCCTGTGTCTGGAGACACAGGGAGTCCATTTTTTTTCATACCTTGTTTTTGATTTGATGAGAGGATTTTGCTCAGGCTTGAGCAATTTTTCTTTCGCTTGTTAAACGGGGAATGCCGCAAACATTCTCCGTTTTTTTTATGGAGCGTTTACGTTCGTTTTTTCATATGCATGCAGTTTTAAGTTAAGCAATCTAATAAGCAGTATCGTTATTCGTAGCCTGGAGGCTACGAATATTATTTCCAAATATTCACTTCCTTCTTATTCACCGAATACCTGAAATCACCACCAGC
>CBFGYO010000067.1:0-20644 GCA_965652975.1 uncultured Chitinophagaceae bacterium
AAGCCTGTTGGAAGATTTATCCGCTTTTTTAACTGATTTTCGCAATATTGTGATGGAATTACGACTCTTTGCTGGATGAAAAAACTATTGACATTATACCTCCTGGCAACCTGCCTGGTTAGCTTTGGGCAATTGCCCGATCACATTTACGCACAGAATGTACGCAGTGTGAAGTTTTTTAAAGCTGGTGACATATACAGCTATCCCATCATGAACCTCAACAGCGGAGAACAATTCGAGTTGCACTTTGATGATATGGATGGCGACGTAAAAAACTATTACTATTCGTACCAGCTTTGTAATGCAGACTGGACGCCGACAACACTTTTTACGTTCGATTATATAAAAGGCTTCCAGAGCAACCGGATCAATACTTACCGCAATTCGTCGATTGCCGCTACACGCTACACGCACTACCAGGCTTTTTTGCCCGACAGGAATATTGTACCAACGCGATCAGGCAATTACCTGCTAAAAGTATTTCTGAATGATGACACCTCGAAACTTGTGTTTACAAAACGCTTTTTGGTAGTAGATAATAAAGTGGCGGTGGCAGCGAAAATAGCGCAGCCATATGGCGGACAGTATTTCCGAACGCACCAGCGAGTAAGTGTAGCTGTGAATACGGAGGCAGCTAAACTGAATACTTTTTCTCAACAGGATATTAAAGTAAATGTTGTTCAGAATTTTGTTTGGCCCACCGCGATCCTGATCGACCGTCCAACCATTTACCGCGGCAATTACTTTGAATATACTGGCGATGAACTGTCGTTTCCTTCCGGAAAGGAGTGGCGCTGGATTAATCTCAATAGCCTGCGTCTTATGAGCGACCGTATGAAGGATATGAATACGGCCAACAAGTACACCGAAGTATTTGTACAGCCGGATGGCGAGCGTAATAAACAGGTGTACGTGTATTACCGTGATAATAACGGGCTGTATTCAATTGAAAATTCCGATGGATATAATCCTTACTGGCAAAGTGATTATGCCTTTACCCATTTTACATTTGTGCCTCCCGGCAACAGGCCCTATGGTGGCAAAAGCATTTATATCTTCGGTGAGCTTACAAGTTATACGCTCGACGAAAATTCAAAAATGATCTTCAATGAGGAAAAAGGTGTGTATGAAAAAACACTTTTTCTAAAACAGGGATACTATAACTACTCTTATGTAACCGTTAATGACCAGAGAAGACCAGGCGATATGATCTCCACAGAAAACACCGAAGGCAACAATCATTCCACGGAGAATATGTATATGGTGCTTGTTTATTTCCGCGCTTTCGGTTCCCGGGCCGATGAATTGATCGGGTATGCGAGGTTGAACTCGATGGGGGGCTTTTAGGGGATAAAAGTTAAAAGATAAAAGATAAAAGTTTTCCAGGTCGGTTTACCTTAGATTGAGATAATAGTGAATAGATAATAGATAATAGCTCAGTCTTTTTTTTTATTGAAACTGGTTTGCATTATCTAATTAGTACCACTTTTATCTTTTAATTTTTATCTTTTATCTCCAACTAACTATCTTTGCGCCGGCAGGTCTTACACGACCAGCTCCTGCTGAACCCTCCCAGGGCCGGAAGGCAGCAAGAGTAGGTGGTTGAGCGGTGCGATGTAATAAGCCTGCCTTTTTTTATTTCTTTTATATACTTTTCAATAGCTCCTCATTATTTGGATTAAAGTAATTAGTACTTTCCAGACAAACAGCAAATTGCAATGAAATTTTTCATCGACACAGCCAACCTCGCACAGATTAAAGAAGCACATGAACTGGGTATCCTCGACGGAGTAACTACCAATCCTTCGCTGATGGCCAAAGAAGGTATTAAAGGCCAGGAGGCAGTAATGGCGCATTACAAAGCGATATGCGAAATGGTAGATGGCGATATCAGTGCCGAAGTAATCGCGACCGATTTTGCGGGAATCGTAGAAGAGGGAAAAAAACTGGCTGCCATACATCCCAATATTGTTGTGAAAGTACCGATGATCAAGGATGGTGTGAAGGCGCTCAAATGGTTTACCGACAATGGGATAAAAACCAATTGCACCCTTGTATTTTCAGCCGGCCAGGCGATACTCGCGGCCAAAGCGGGAGCCACATATGTGTCGCCGTTTATCGGTCGAATTGACGACGGTGGCTGGGATGGCGTACAGCTCATAGCTCAAATTGCAAACATCTATGGCATTCAAGGCTATAAAACAGAGATCCTTGCAGCTTCCATCCGGAATGCCCTGCACATCATAAAATGTGCTGAAGCTGGTGCAGACGTATGTACCTGCCCGCTCGAATCCATACTAGGTTTGTTGAAGCACCCCCTCACGGATATTGGTCTTGCCAAATTCCTGGAGGATGCGAAAAAGACGCTGTAGATAGTAGGGGTATTACCTGGTTCTACCTTTATTCCTTTTCATATTATTCAGCATCTCATCCTTTGTGGGGAGAGTCGGATCGGGGCGTTTTTTGATCCAGATAGTGACTTCTTTCCAGACTGCTGGATTGCTTTTTAATACGGCCTTTACAGTAACTTTTTCTGGCTTAAAATCTTGAGGTATCACAAGTTCATTGCCCTCGAAACTGGCCTGGCTGCAACTAAACTGGATCTCTTTGGAGGTTAGGGGCATCCAGTTGCCACTTGTAAGCTTGCCATCCACATTTATATAGTTGTGCTGCCCCCGTTTAAGGCTATCGGTATACAGGTGAAAATAAATACTATCCACCTGTTGGGCCTTTGCCCCAGCTGCCATGCAAATCAATATAATAAAAAGTATAAATCTGTTCACATCATACGTTTAACAGGTACAATGACGCTCTCGCCAGGCCAAAGGTACGATGCATCTGTACCTTAACATTTTTTTGCCCTGCGATCAGCCTCGCAGTAACTTGCTACCAATTGCTTGCCAGTATGTATAAACATTTTCTCCTCACCTGGAGTGTAGTATGCATTTCATACTTACATAGCCAGGCCCAGCACACCCTGGAGCAGCCACAAAGCGCCGTAAGCATTCCTGGTAAACCTGCAATCTTTGCTCATCATTCCAACGAAAATTTATTCGATCTGCCCGCCCGCGGCAGTATTCATAAAGCAGGAGGTGCGCATCCTGTATATACTGGGAATGTAAAAAACCATCGGCTAAATGGTGCGTGGAAAAGCTGGTATCCGAATGGGAAGAAGATGGACGAAGGTTTTTTTCGAGATGGTATACCGGATGGAGAATGGAAGCATTGGGATTCAACGGGACAGTTATTAGCTATTCGTCATTATAGCGCCGATAAACTGCAACGTGTAAAAAATGAAATGCGGCTCAATCATCCCCGTAACTCTTTTTACGCACTTACATACTTAAATAAGAACAATAGCGCCCAGGCTGCTTCTGTATTGCAATCCACCTATTCTTTCCCCCAAGGCAAAAGGACCGTTATCTCCCGTTCGCTGGACGAATGGGTGAAGGAAAGTTATGAAAGTTACCTGCCGCCCTTCACGCAATGCCTGCATCATGGTGTCTTTATCAATTTTTATGACAATGGCCACACCCGCGATTCCGGTTCTTATAATAATGGTCTAAAAAACGGGCTATGGGTTTATTATTCGCCGTCGGGTGAAAGATGGTTAGGAAAATATAAAGACGGCACGCGTCAACAGGAATGGAAAAAATATGGTGCTGATGGAAAGATTGAAATGATACTCTTTTTTGATAGAAAGGGAAAAGAGCAGTGGAGAAGAAGTTTTTAAGCTAGTTAGATTTCTTAGAGAAAAAAGTGAAAAGATAAAAGATAAAAGTTTTTTTATTTGTAGCTAATGCAGTTTCGAATAAAAAACTTTTATCTTTTATCTTTTCACTTTTATCTAATACGAAAAGGGCCCCTTGCGAAGCCCCTTTCTTTTTGATCAAACCCGAAGCGCGATTAGTGCTATCAGTTGTTTGTTACGATTATTTTCTTCGCAACAACTTCACCTGATTGCAAATTATGTATCCTTAATGTGTAGACACCCTGTTTGAGGTTTTCTACCTGTAAAGTATTATTTGTAATTCCTTTCCACTGTTTGATAACCCGGCCATTCATATCAGATAGCAATACATCGCGGGTAGCATCCATATCATCAAATACCACGTTTACACGGCCATTTGTGGTTGGAACAGGATATACAACGATTCCGTTGCTCTGTCCATCGCCGCGTACTGAACGAAT
Organism: uncultured Chitinophagaceae bacterium; assembly: GCA_965652975.1. Lineage (GTDB taxonomy): Bacteria > Bacteroidota > Bacteroidia > Chitinophagales > Chitinophagaceae > CADEDV01. Next base: position 4,192 of record CBFGYO010000067.1, read on the forward strand.
TTCGCTGAATTTAAACCTGCCATCCCTGTCTACCTGTTTGATGCGGTATTGGCTCATACCCCTGTTACTGTTTGCATCAGAGAATGTGTAGGTAAGTGTTGTGCTGCTGTTGCCATCTGTAGCTTGTGAATTGATAAATGCAACTTCTTCCCACACATTACCGCCCATGTTACGCTGTATCGAGAAACCTTTATTGTCAATTTCGGAAGCAGTTTCCCATTTCAGTTGCACACTTGTCCTGCTTGAGCGGTTAGCTGTAAACATTTTAAATGTTACCGGTAAGCCACCGCACTGTGTAGAAAGCACTTCGTCTACCTGTGCCGCGCCTTCACTGCCTTCCAGGTTAAGGGAGGTAACTACAAGCAGATCCATATTAATGTAAAGAGGGTTGATAACTCCAGCAATAGCTGCCGTTGTGCCTGGTCCTGGTGCAATGGTAAACTGAGTAGTGTCCTGTACCAGTACGTCTACACCTTCAGCCAGGAACCCGTCGTTGTTGACGTCAGCATAAACAAGTGTATAACCTGAGATTGTAGTATCAGAATTATTGGTGATAACACCACTGAATGTAAGGTTGAAACAATTGGCCAAACCCGTTACCGCTATATAGTTTACAGCGTATAAAACGTTGCAATTCACACACTGTGCGGATTGTGCCTGGGCAGCCTGGCTCGACCAGAAGTCAAACGCAATTACAAAGGCTTCACCGCAATCGACCGGTAGGGTCGCAGTTACACCTGTAATAACAAAGAATGCATTGCCATTTGGCAATACAGTGCGAGTGATAGTTGATGCTGTTGAAAGTGTAAATCCAGGGTCTGGAGTATAAGTTGTAAGCAGTACGGGTGTGGCACCGCTGTTGTCGATCCCGATATTTACAAATGCTGCTGTAAGGTCGTCTCCTTCAGGAGGACGGATTGCACCATTGCCACCGGGTGAGCCATCTACACAATCAAAAAAATCGGGATAACTCTCCCGCGCCCATCCATGCAGGAATATAAACTTGTTCCCGTTATTGTTTGCCATTTCAAAACTGAGGTCGAACGTTACCCTACAACTCCCCGGAGTTTGTGTCCCCACCTGGGTGATGTTTTGGATCAGTATCGACGATGCGTCACATTGTGCCTTTGCAGGCGTAAAGGCAGTTGCGAGCAGGACCATGAAAAGCCCCGTGCGTAGAACTGTTTTCATACAAATTTTGTTTTTGGGTTTGAGAAAAAAAGGTTACGGTACCATCGGGTACAGGTCTTTCATGAGAGTCGGGTGAGTTTTTCGGGGGATTGAGATTGGGAGTCTTGGCGGGAAGACATCAATCTCCAGTTAAAATTGTACCAAATTCCGGGATTTAGTATTTCTACTAGCCTGTTTTGATCATTACCAGCAAAGTTGTTTTCCCTTACAACACAGGAATCACGCCTGTCAACATGTGTAAAGGTTTTTTATAATCGTATAAACACCATTTTTAAGTGTTACGAGCCCATCGTCAATACTGCCATGTTTATAGGTTGAAGTTTGTGAGTGGGTAACAATTTCCACATAATAAAAAAATAAGAAAGGGCCTCTATTCGAAGCCCTTCTCTTTTTTAATCAAACCCGAAGCACAAACAGTTGGGATTAGTTGCTGGTTACTATTATCTTCTCCACCGTAATATTACTATTCCCGATATCATTGATGCGTAGGCTATACACGCCTGAACGCAAATTCTCTATTGACAGCGTATTATTTTTTACGGCTTTCCATTGCCGTAATACACGACCATTCATATCTATAAGCATTACATCGCGCGTTGCTTCCTGGTTGTCAAACACTACGGTTACGCGTCCATCCGTACTCGGTACCGGGTATACGATAGTGGTAGACCGTTGTCCGTCGCCACGAACCGCCCTAATCTCGCTATATTTTGCGCGCCCGTCATAGTCAACCTGCCTGATGCGGTACTGGCTCATGCCCCGATGAGTATTCATGTCGGTGAAACTATATTTAAGCGTTGCGCTGCTATTGCCATCCAAAGCCTGTGAAGGTATAAATGCGACCTGTTCCCAAGTTCCACGAACATTTCTCTGTAGTGCAAAACCACGGTTGTCGATCTCAGTTAGAGTTTCCCAGTTCAATACTACCGAAGACTGGTTGGTGCGATCCGCTCTAAATGACTTAAATGTAACGGGCAATGGCGCACATAATGTTGAAGTGAGCGTTAACACGCGGGATGCTCCCGATGCTTCACCTGAAGTTTGGGTAACCATTATAAACAGGTCCTGGTTTCGGTTAGCCAGGGGTACAGGACCGGTGACGGTAGTTGTCATTCCCACACCAGCAGCTATACTAAAGGTCGTTTCGCCCTGGATCGCGGTGTCGATTGCCGGTGTAAAATACCCGTCGCCATTGATGTCGGCATGCACTTCGAATGTACCGGTTATTGCTTCTGCTGTATTATTAGTAAGAACTGCATTAAAAGTCAGGTTGGCACAATTAACGAGCCCGGCAACACTGATATAACCAGCAGAATACCTGATTCCGCAATTAACGCAATGGGCTACCTGTGCCTGGGCCGACTGGCTCGACCAAAGATCTGCTACTAACACCACCGGTGTGCCACAAGCAACGGGTACTGTTGCAGTAATACCCGTCAGGATGAAAACTGCTGATCCATCGGGCAGTACTTCTCTTGAAATAGACTGGACAGTAGTCATTGGAACATCACTATCGGGAGGGTACTCCATTATTATTTCCGGGGTTGGAAGGTTATTATTGATACCTAAATTAATAAAGGCATCTGCGAGATCCTCAGATTTTGGTGACCTGATCGCTCCATTCAATGTTGTTTCGCCATTATTACACCTGAAATAGTTAGGATAATCGGACTGAAGCCATACATGTGTGAAAATAAACTTGTTGCCGTTGTTGTTTTCAATTGTGAAACTTGCATCAAATGTTACGGTACAAGTGCCGGAACCCTGAGAGGGTGCCACTGTAACATTTTGAATAACGATATTGGAAACATCGCACTGGCTATAAACCTGCGCACTGACCAACGAAACAAATGCAATAGAAAGAAAAGCACGTAAAAATGTTTTCATACGTTTAAGTTTAAAAGGATTAACTAAACCATGACCAATAGCAGACACGGTAAAAATTGCTTTCGTAAGGGGGTTGGTCTTTCTAATGGGGAGATTGTGATCTATTCGGTTTGTGTGGGATTGATATCGAGATAAATGTAAAAAAGCGTACCAAAAAATTTTAAGCACAAATTGTTGCGTGAGATATAGCTTTTGTCCGTTATTGTAGAGACTCTTCCACAAGTATTGTGGCATAAATAAAAAAGTGGGATACTGAAATCCACCTACACGCTATATTGAAATATGTCGAACCGCCATGTAATCGTGTTTCTACGATACGCGTCTACCTCGTTTGGCGAAAAAATTTAGATAGATTGTAATTAATATTATCACCAGGAAAACGATAAGCGTGATAATGTTGACAAAACCGTCACTAAAATCTTTTCCCGTTGCTTTTTCTGCGATGTAGGTAATAAACGATGACGGAAGATCACGTTCCCCTAACTTCTCCTTCACATTCCATTGCCAGTCCGTTACAGGGCAGTAACCCCAACCAAACCATATTCCGAGGATAAACCATGATGCAGCAGTAGCTGCTACAACTATTAGATGTGCTTTTCTCGTACGTGGCCAAATCCATCCTAACAGATTGAAACCGATAATTGCCAAATGGATGAGAGTGTAAAATATATCCAGGAATTTCATTTAAGAAAGATAAAAGATAAAAGTTAAAAGATAAAAGTGGTATTCATTCGGAGGTTCCGAATAGATACCACTTTTATCTTTTAACTTTTATCTGTTCTAAAAGGCTTTTTGCGCCTTTTGTTCTTCCTTCTTATCAGCCCCTTTCACATATTTCTCCAGCCAGGTATACTGTTCTGCAAGTGTATGGAGAATGTTTTCTCTACCGGCATACCCATGACTTTCATAAGGAAGGCTCACGTATTTTACCGTACCGCCAAATCCTTTAATGGCATTGAACATGCGTTCGCTCTGGATAGGGTAGGTGCCTGTATTGTTGTCCAGCTCGCCGTGAACCAGCAATAGCGGAGTTTTGATTTTATTAGCATAGCTGAAAGGACTCATGGCATGATACAGTTCTGGCGCTTCCCAATAGTTTCGGTCCTCATTCTGAAAACCAAATGGCGTCAATGTCCGGTTATAAGCACCACTGCGTGCTATTCCGGCTTTGAATAAATTAGTATGTGCAAGAAGATTTGCAGTCATGAAAGCCCCGTAGCTATGTCCGCCCACTGCTACCCGGTTGCGGTCGCCGATACCCATCGAATCAAGTACATTAATTGCCGCTTCGGCATTCATTTTTAACTGGTCGATGAAATTATCATTCGGTTTTTTATCCTTATCTACCGCTACTATTGGCATTTCTGCATTGTTAAGTACAGCATATCCCTGCGTAACATAATATACTGGTGAGCCCCAATTGATGAGTGTGAACTTGTGTTCACTTCCACGTATCTGGGCAGCATCTGCTGCTGAATTATACTCGGCAGGGTAGGCCCAAATAAATACTGGAAGCTTTCCATCACGTTTAGCATCGTATCCTTTTGGCAAATACAGGTCGCCTGTAAGGTCTACGCCATCGGCTCTTTTATATTTGATCTTTTCTTTGCTTACTCCTTCCAGTTGTGGATATGGATTGGTGAAATTAGTGAGTTGCCTGTCTGCTATGCGTAACTTGAGATTTTTGATCCAGTAGTTGGGCATTTCCTTTTCGCTTTCTCTTTTTGTAAGCAACTGCAACTTCTCCGCATCCATTACTCTTACTACCGATTCAAAATATCCCGGCTGGCATCTCCAGATAATATCTGATTGTTTTTTATTAAGGTCGAATGTGGCAAGAAAAGGAAGGTCGCCATCCGGTGAACTGCCTGTCGTATTATTCATCAGGATCTTATTGCCATTGTCTATTGTTTTAATCACATTCCGGCCATATTCATTCTTATCTGTTACGGGTGTACCAGGATTGGAATAGGCATCCGTAGTATTACGGGAAATGAGTTTTTCAAATTGACCTGTTGCAGGGTTGTATCGGTTTAACTGGACGGTTTGTTTGCCCGTAAGGCCTTCCGTTACCAATGCCAGTTGCTTATTGCCCCATGTGGTACCACGGTAACGCATGGTTGTTTTAAACAACTCTTTGGGAGTACCTGTAAAAGGCGCATCCAGTGCATACACTGCATCGCGGTATTCCGCTTTTTTCTTAATCATGCCACTGTCGAGCGCCATGCACCAGGTGATGGTTGCTGCTTCATCGTCTCTCCATTCAAACCCGCGGGCAACTAATTGTACGTTGTCGCTGCCACCTGGCGCTGTTTCAGAAGAGGGGAGATCGGCGAGTTCCTTCACTGTTTTTCCTGTCATATCTGTTATTATCACATTAGCCGGAAATCCCTGTGCTGGCACCAGGTAAGAATAAGGTTTTTTTAAACGGCGGATAAGCATGTATTTTTTATCTGGCGAAACACTTACTGATCCATATATAGCCGGTGTTCCAATTTTCGTTTCTTCGCCGTTTACATTCTTTACCAGTTGGGATGTGTTATAAAAGGTAAACAACTCCTCATCGTATGGGCCTTTGATCATATCCTGGAAAGTTGGGCGTGGCGATGCCTTGCCATAGTTTTCCTGCGTTGCGGGTCCTTTGGGAATCATCGATTTTTCCGGTGCTGCATTTGCCGGTTTAATGGTAGTCCGATACAAAAGCGTGTTGTCATTATACCACTGATAAGGGGCACCCATCAAAGCGTTGAGCGGTGCTTTGTTTACTTTGGTTGCTTTTTGCGTAGCAATATCCACTACATACAAGTCAATCCTGTTTGCGGTAGTATGGGTAAATGCGATCTTTTTATCATTTGGACTCCAGGTAAGCGTGCCGGCATACAATGGCGAAGGAAGGCCGGTAATCTTATATTCTTTACCTGAGGCAAGGTTCTTAAAATAAATATTATTGATAAAATTCTGCCTGCTTGGTCCAAAGTTAGCCGGGTTGATCCGCAGGCCGGCAATGCGCAATTCCGGCCTTGCTAGCTCTTCCACTGATGGATAGCTATTGAATTCGTAAAACAACATCCATTCGCCTTTGTCATCAATGCTGATATTAGGTGTAGGTTTCACCAGCAACATATCAACAATATCCTTCGGTGGTGTTTTATACGATGCATTGTCCTGTGCTGCCAGGTACAGTGATGTGAACAGAAGTGTGACCAGTAAAATTCGTGAACGGAACATATGTGTGGGGTTTTAAGTAGTTAAGGTAAGACAGAAAAGCTTTTGGCAATTAAGGGGAGATAAAAATTTATTCCTATTGGCCCTGGAGGGTTTAGATAAAAGATAAAAGATAAAAGTTTTTCCAGGTGGATCTTTTACAAAAGCTTCGAAATAGTTAATGCTCTAACTTTTATCTTATAGTTTTTATCTTTTATCTCTTTCGAACTCGTCCGCCTATTTATAGATAATCCCGGACTTCATTACGAGTTTAATCTTCCTGCAGTGTTTTATATCCACAGATGGATCGCCTTCCACTACTACAATGTCGGCCAGTAATCCTTTCCTGATTCGCCCAATCCTGTCAGAATATCCGAATACTGTGGCATTGATTGAAGTGGCCGAGCGCAATACATCAAGCGGTTTCATTCCATAATCTACCATCATTTCCATTTCCCGTGCATTGTCGCCGTGGGTGTAAACGCCTACATCGCCACCCATACAAATGGTAACTCCGGCTTTTAATGCGAGTGCAAAGGATTTCCTTTTTTGAAGCAGGTTGGCGGGTTCAGGATCGGTACCCTTACGCCAGCCCCGGTATTGAGCCACGGCGTCGCTAGCGGCGAGTGTCGCACAAAAAGCCACACCCTTTGCTTTCATTTGCCTGAAAACTTCTTCAGTACCATCGTCACCATGTTCAATAGTGGAGACGCCTGCATTAGTGGCCCTTGTCATCCCCTCGGGTGTACTGGCATGTGCAACCACCAGGCGTCCGCTGCTACGGGCTATTGCTACAGCCTGTGCGATACTTTCAGTAAGGAAACTTGCCTGTGCTTCGCCATCTTTTCCGTAGCGGTAATCTGCGTATATTTTTATCAGGTCTGCTCCCTTGCCAATTTGCATCCGGACTTCCCTGATCATTTCTTCGGTACTGCTTACTTCCGCTGCACCCTGTGGCAGGTCGACGTCGGGGTTGTCAAATTCAGGACCGTAAGTTCCCGTGGCTACGATAGCGCGCGTAGCTACAATCATCCTCGGTCCGGGTATTAATCCTTTATTTATTGCCGATTTCAGGCCTGCATCGTCATAGTAGGCGCCCTCGGTGCCCAGGTCCCGGACAGTGGTGAAACCGGCCAGTAGCGTGGCTTTAGCATGATTAACCGCCCGGGCAATGCGCTCAGCGCGACTTTCCTTCAATACCTGGTCGTCCCAGGTCGTTTCATTATACGGATGCAGGAATAAATGTGAATGCCCCTCTATAAATCCTGGAAGGAGTGTGCAGCCTGGCAATTCTATCACCTCCGTGCCTTCGGGCAATTTGAATGACATATTGCCGGCAGCCATGATGGAATCATTTTTTACGACCACTATCCAGTCGGTATGCATCGCCTCTCCATCAAAAACACGTGCAGGTTTCAACAGGGTATACCTGTCCTTTGGTTGTGCCGCTGTGTATAATGTAAGAAAAATTAAAAAGAAGGAAAGAAATGACTTTATCATTGACTGCTTTTTTTTGGTACATAATGTACATCTTCAAATTCCGGTTTCTTTTTGAAAACGGAATTGGCAAAAGGACAAAGTGGAACGATTTTCATATTATGTTTCCGCGCATACTCCACTGCTGTGTGTACCAGTTGATAACCGACATTCTGACCACGAAGCTCATCACTTACCTCCGTATGTTCAATGATCATTTTGTCGGGCAGGGGAAGACTGTATGTCATTTCTGCAAGCATGCTGCCATCGATTTCTACGAAAAAAATTCCTTTTGTGCCGGTTTGTTTATGTTGTATTACCATATTCAGATTTTACTATGTTGATCTTTGTGACTATGATTCTATGTGGTAAAGCTATGGCTTCCCTTCACGGACAGTTCAATTAATGAAACCATAGACTTACCACATAGAATCGTAGTCACAAAGATTACACATAGAGTGCTTAATTGTTGGATATTCTTCGAAAATATTGTTCTGTAAACAAAGGATTAATTTTATTATAGAACTTGATCAACAGGTATACTTTCAATCTTATTCTCGGGTATTTTTCTACCATTTCCCAGAACCCTTCCGATGCGGCAAACAAGTTTTGGGCAAAAGTATTTACATCATTTTCAATGCTGGACATGGAATACTGCGTGAGCAATCCACGCCTGCATATTGCCGTATCCAGATCCTGTGAAGAAGCGTTGTTGCGAATAGCACCGACACCATCTTCGGGATCGTTGTAATTAAAATTTTTTTCATTCACTGTTTTCCACGCCATGCTGTCGAATAAGGAAGGGTAATTCCGGAAGAGTATGCTGGAAAACTCATGATGAAAGGTTTGCTCGAGGTAGTTATCTGTATATCCGAGTGTGGCTCCATCATTGGTTAGGTACACCGCATTCGTAGAGTTGGTGCCGCCATAACCTACACCATAAAAACTCATTTTCTTGAGCCAGTACACGGCTTTCAGGTTCAACCTGAGCATTTCGGCGGGGTACTTATCGAGTGCCTTTATGGTTAATTGTGTGCAACGCACCGTTTCCCTGTTATCTATTATACTCGCATCCGCATTGATGGGCGACTGCTGCCATTCTATCGGAAATATGGTGGGAGAATAAGTGAAAGCGATCCTGATACTCCTGTAAAAAGTATCAACCGGCCCCGCAAGTAAAGATTGAGAAAGAAGTAACAGGGGAAAAGCCAATAGTATGCGGGTTTTCATAGGCTAAATCTAAAAAGAATTTGGCGATGTTGATTAAGCTTTTATATTTGTAACTGCATGTACCAGTCGATCAACAATATTCAGTGGTGGTGGCTTACAACTCTAAGGGGTCTGTAAAGTTATCACTATGTTTATTTAAACATATTCAGAAGCCCCGGAGTTATTTTCGGGGCTTTTTTTATTACATGCTTAAAGAGAAATGCATGAAGAAAATTGGGTTACATACAAAATGCAGGAGATTATTGGCCGATGTGTACACACCGGTGGGTATTTACCTGCGTTTGCGTGATCGGTTCCGAGATACAGTGTTGCTGGAGAGCACAGACCACCATGCAGCCGAAAACAGTTGGTCGTTTATTTGCATCAATGCCATTGCGGGGATCGAAATCAGTTCTACCCAGGTAGTGGAATGCAAATACCCTACTCAAAAGCCCGAAAAGAGTAACATAGCAAAAGCCAGTGAAATCCCTCATATGCTTTGGGACTTCATGCAAAGATTTGAAGTAAACGGTGAAGGAAAAAAAGAAGAACGTTTTGCACAGGGTTTATTTGGATATACAACTTACGATGCCGTTTGTTTTTTTGATACTATTTCGCTTGCAAAAAAAGAAACACCGGGTCAGCCTGCATTGCCGCTGATGCGCTACCGGCTATACCAGTATGTCATTGCATTCAATCATTTCAAAGACGAACTTTTCATTTGCGAAAACTGTATACAGGGACTTGAAAGCGAATCCGGCCTGCTGGAATCATTAATTCGAAGCAAAGATGTGCCCGCATACCCTTTTAGCCTGCAAGGTGATGAAGCATGCAATATGACGGGTAACGATTACATGGCTATGGTGGAAAAAGGAATTGCAGCCTGTCACAGGGGCGATACATTCCAGATCGTATTAAGCCGTCGCTTTCAGCAATCTTTTAACGGCGATGAATTCAACGTATACCGTTCGTTGCGTAGCATCAATCCGTCACCTTATCTTTTTTATTTTGACTATGGCGAATACAAATTAATGGGCTCATCGCCGGAAGCGCAGCTCGTGATCCAGGGTGGGCAGGCAGTTGTACACCCAATAGCCGGCACGTTCAAGCGTACGGGAGATGATGCGATCGACCGCAGCGAAACACAACGTTTGCTTGCAGATGCAAAGGAAAATGCAGAGCACGTGATGCTGGTCGATCTTGCCCGCAATGATTTGAGCAGGCTTTGTGACGACGTTACGGTTGCACATTACAAACAGGTGCAATACTACTCGCACGTAATTCACCTGGTGAGTGAAGTAACTGGGCGCGTGCGGACAGGGAGCAATCCTTTCGAGCTGCTTGCAAAAACATTTCCGGCCGGCACACTTAGTGGTGCGCCAAAGTTCCGAGCCATGGAGCTTATTGATAAGCTTGAGCCTACAGCCAGGAGCTATTATGGTGGCGCGATTGGATTTATGGGGTTTGATGGCAGTTGCAATCATGCGATCATGATCCGAACTTTTTTAAGTCGTGACAACACATTGTATTACCAGGCGGGTGCTGGTATTGTCGCAGCTTCCGTTCCGGCAAACGAACTAGAGGAAGTAAATAATAAACTTGGTGCGTTGAAAAAAGCTTTGCAACTGGCACAGGATTTATAATTGATCTGTATTCAATAAAAAAAGTGAAGTGAAAATTCTGGTTTTTGATAATTATGATTCATTTACTTACAACCTGGTGCACCTGGTTGAAAAGATCACGCATGATAAGGTGGACGTGGTTCGTAATGATCAGCTTTTGCTTGATGACGTAAAGAAATACGATAAAATAATTCTTTCTCCTGGCCCGGGCATTCCCAGCGAAGCAGGGCTGTTGTTGCCGCTGATCAAGGAGTATGCCGCCTCCAAATCCATGCTGGGCGTGTGTTTGGGACACCAGGCTATTGGCGAGGCATTTGGCGGTAAGCTGCTCAATCTTTCTACAGTGTACCACGGAGTAGCGACACCCATTACACTCAACCTTTCCAACGGAACAGCGGATACCAGTCAGCAAGGCCAGGTACGAGGTTCACGACATGGTTTATTTGATGGGCTCAATGAAAGGATTGAAGTGGGACGCTATCATTCGTGGATTGTAGCAGATGAGTCTTTTCCCGATGTACTGGAAGTTACTGCGCGTGATGATAGCGGGTATATTATGGCGCTACAGCACAAGCAATACGATGTGCAGGGAGTGCAGTTTCACCCGGAGAGCGTACTTACACCGGAGGGAGAAGTGATTCTTCGCAACTGGCTAAAAAAATAGATGAAAATTTCAGTAACGGTATACCGAGCGAAATGAAAAAAATATTACAATACTTATTCGAACACAAAACGCTTACCCGCGCAAAGGCGCGCGAAGTATTGATCAATATCGGCCGGTCGGTTTATAATGAGCACGAGGTTACAGCATTCATGACGGTATACCTGATGCGCAGCATTACAATAGAAGAATTACAGGGATTCAGGGATGCATTGCTTGAACTTTGTTTGCCCGTAAAACTCCCCGGTTATGCACTTATCGATATTGTAGGAACGGGTGGGGATGGAAAAAATACTTTTAATATATCAACACTTAGCTGTTTTATTGTAGCAGGTACGGGACAGAAAGTTGCCAAACATGGCAATTATGGTGCTTCTTCAGTAAGTGGTGCGTCGAATGTAATGGAGCAATTGGGGTATCGTTTCAAAACTGATAATAGCGCTCTTGAAAAAGAAGTGGCGGAGGCCGGTATCTGCTTCCTGCATGCACCACTGTTTCACCCGGCTTTGAAAGTGGTGGGTCCCATCCGGAAGAACCTGGCAATGCGTACTTTTTTTAATATGCTGGGGCCACTCGTTAATCCTGCTGATCCACATTTTCAACTTATCGGCGTATTCAGCCTGGAGATGGCCAGGATATATAATTATATGCTGCAACAAACGGGACGCCCCTTTGCCATCATACACAGCCTGGACGGGTATGATGAAATATCGCTTACTGGCGATACAAAAGTAATTACTACCAGGGGCGAGAAAATAATGACACCGGAAAGCCTGGGCAAGCGCATGGTAGATGCTTCGGATATTTTTGGAGGCAGTACCGTTGAAGAAGCCAGTCGCCTGTTTTTAAAAATACTTAAGGGCGAGGGTAGTTGGGCGCAAACCGCCGTAGTACTGGCCAATGCGGCAATGGCACTACATTGTACCGGTAATTTCAATCAATACGAAGAAGCATACGGTGCTGCGGTGGAAAGCCTGGAAAGTGGAAAGGCTTACAAGGCACTCACGTCATTAATAGCAATGCAATAATAATCGGAGGTAATGGATATACTTGAACAGATCATAGCAAACAAAAAGATAGAAATCGAGCGATTAAAACCACTGAGTAGCATCGAACGGTTTGAACGGGATGGTTTTTTTTGGAAAATACGCAACAGGTCGTTGGTTGAAAGTTTAAATGCGGACGGAAGTACCGGCATTATCGCGGAATTTAAAAGGAAGAGTCCGAGCAAGGGATGGTTCAAAAACAAAGAGGTGGAAGTAGAACCCGTGGTGGTGCCGTACAACAACCTGGGAGCTGCCGGACTTTCCATTTTAACTGATGAAGTTTATTTCGGAGGTGATCTCGATGATTTGATTCAGGCAAAAGTGATTAGTGATGTACCCGTTTTACGCAAAGATTTCATCATTGATAAGTGGCAGATTGCTGAATCCAAAGCTTTTGGCGCCGATGTAATTCTGTTGATCGCGGCCTGCCTCAGACAACAGGAGGTGAAGGAACTGGCCACCTATGCAAAAAGTATAGCATTAGAAGTTTTACTGGAAATACATAATGAAAGTGAACTTGATCATATATGTGATGAAGTGGATATGGTAGGCGTGAACAACCGCAATTTAAAAACCTTTGAAGTGGATACAAAGACGTCACTGGACCTGGTAAAGCATATTCCTGGCAATAAAACTGCTGTAGCGGAAAGTGGGATCAACGATATTGAGACAATTGTAACTTTAAGGAAAGCGGGGTTCAAAGGTTTTTTGATTGGCGAAAGATTTATGAGGATGGCCGACCCCGGTCTTGCATTCGAACAGTTTGTGATAGATCTAAAAGCCAGGTAACAAATGCGTACTGCCAGGTTAACGATTGCTTTTGCACTATTTATTATCATTAAAAGCAAAAGCTGATGCGTATCAAAGTTTGTGGAATGACATTGCCTGCGCAGGTAAATGCCCTGGACGAAATGGGAGTGGAACTTGCTGGTTTTATCTTTTATGAAAAATCACCCCGTTTTGTAGGCAGGAAAATAAGCGCGACGATGATGAAGCAATCTGGTGGCCGGATTGCCAAAGTTGGCGTGTTTGTAAATATGCCCTATGATGAGCTAATGAAAACTGTTGAGGATTATCGTCTTGATATGGTGCAACTGCATGGCGACGAATCAGAACGCTTTTGCGAACGGGTATCTAATTATGTATCCGTAATCAAAGCTTTCAGGCTTTCGGAAAACGATCCCATCGAATGGATGATACGACCCTATCATGAAGGTTGTGACATGTATATGTTTGATACACTAGGGTCAGGGTATGGTGGTACCGGCAAAAAATTTGACTGGAAACAACTAAGTGGAACAACAATCAACAAACTTTTTTTACTAAGCGGAGGTATTGAACCAGGGGATGAAGAAAGATTAAAAGCCTTTGCCGAAGAAGACGTAGCTAAAAAACTTTTTGCAATAGACATTAATAGCCGGTTTGAGGTAAGTGCCGGGGTGAAAAACATGGAACTGGTAAAGGCTTTTGTCGAAAATCTAAGAAAATAATTATGAAAGTAAAGTTTACCAGCACCTATAAGAACTGGATGTATTTCATGCTGCCATTAATCTTTTTTTTGTTGCTGGAGTTATATTTTAATTGGCCGTACAATCACGTGGTACCCGGTAGTGAAGGCGTTTATATACAAAGTTCAGTGTTGTATATCGGCATCTATGTCTTTGCTGCTTTGATTGGGTTGGGTATCAATTTTTGGCATTATAGAAAAATGAAGGATGATAAACTCCAGCGCAAAATGCATATGATCATTTGTGTGGTGCTGCTTTGCCTGAATTATATTCCGGGAAAATTATTGATAATGGGTTCTACAATGAGCAAAGATTCCTTCATAGCGGCCACTGGATTTACCAGGGTTAATTTTAGAGTTTTTGACAAAACACAGTCTATCGTCTTCCTGCTATACTTTCTTTTGCAGGCCTTTTTCGCTTTATACAGTATTGCGCGGAAACGTGCAAAGACGAACGGGACGGTGCAAAACGGCAATAATCAATGAAGCAACAACATACATACACACACCCCGACCAGCATGGCTATTATGGAAAATTTGGGGGTGCTTACATTCCGGAAATGCTCCATCGCAATGTGGAAGAACTGCGGATGAAGTACAGGGACATAATAGGCGACGCATCGTTTCAGTCAGAATTTCGTGCGCTGCTAAAGGATTTTGCAGGAAGGCCCACACCATTGTATTATGCAGGAAGGTTAAGCAAACGTTTTGGAACAAATATCTATTTAAAACGCGAAGACCTCTGTCATACAGGCGCACACAAGATTAATAATACTATCGGGCAGGTACTACTCGCGGAGCGATTGGGTAAAAAAAGGATTATAGCTGAAACGGGCGCCGGTCAGCACGGTGTGGCCACAGCCACCGTATGCGCATTGAAGGGATTACCGTGCATCGTGTATATGGGTGAAAAAGATATAGAGCGGCAGGCACCAAATGTAGCGAGAATGAAAATGCTGGGGGCAACGGTTATCCCGGCTACAAGTGGCAGTAAAACCCTCAAGGATGCCACCAACGAAGCTATCCGCGACTGGATCAATCATCCACTTGATACTCATTATATCATTGGCAGCGTGGTTGGTCCACACCCGTATCCTGATATGGTGGCACTTTTCCAGTCGGTGATCAGCGAAGAAATAAAATGGCAATTGGACGAAAAAACAGGGAATGAAAATCCTACGCATGTCGTAGCGTGCGTCGGAGGTGGAAGCAATGCTGCTGGTGCTTTTTACCATTTCCTCGACGAGGATGCGGTACAGTTGATTGCAGTAGAAGCCGCGGGTCATGGTATTGAAAGCGGTGAAAGCGCAGCCACTACACAGCTTGGTACGGCAGGTATTTTACATGGCAGCAAAAGCCTGCTCATGCAAACTGCCGACGGCCAGGTGGTAGAGCCACATAGCATTTCTGCAGGACTCGATTATCCCGGTATTGGCCCCCTGCATGCGCATTTATTTGAGAGTGGACGGGCCCGTTTTTTAAGTGCAACAGATGATGAAGCATTGGCAGCATCTTTTCGTTTGGCAAGGGAAGAAGGAATAATTCCGGCACTCGAATCCGCACATGCACTATCCGCACTCGATCAACTTGTTTTTAAAAATGATGATACCGTGATTGTATGCCTGAGTGGCAGGGGAGACAAGGATCTCTCCACTTACATGCAACACATTAAATGACTACTATGAAAAAATTTGTCGCAGTGTTCGTGCTAATGTCGATGGTATTTCTTGCCAGTTGCGATCGAAAACCATTTGCGGAATACAAACTGAAATACGATAAGCAATCGGAAGGATGTGAAAACTTATCAGCATCTTTTAAAATGATTTCGAATTTTGGTGGTGAGCGCTTTAAGTTTTCCAAATGTTTACCTGCATCGTTTGATGGCAGCCAATTGAATGTAAAAAGGGCAGGCGATACGGTACAGGTAAATTTTCCGGTGGCAGGGCCAGCAGGAGCAACGGCTACCTTTATGATTACACTGGATATTGACAGTTATCCCCGGTATAATTTTATAACAATCGACGACGAAACATATGGACTTTCTCATTCAGATAAATAAGAAATATGAGCAGGATTGTTGAATTGTTCAAGCGTAAGCAAAAAAAGATTTTAAATGTGTATTGCACCGCCGGCTATCCTACGCTCGATGCCACGATACCTATAATGGCGGCGCTGCAGGAGAATGGTGCGGACATGATCGAGTTAGGTATGCCCTACAGCGATCCGCTTGCCGATGGACCGGTGATCCAGGAGAGTAGCGCCCTGGCGTTAAGGAATGGGATGTCGCTTCAATATCTCTTTACCCAATTGAAGGATTTTCGCAATAGCATTCATGTGCCGGTAGTGCTTATGGGTTATATGAACCCGGTACTGCAGTATGGGTTTGAAAAATTTTGCGCGAGCGCCGCTGCCGTAGGCGTGGACGGGTTGATATTGCCAGATCTTCCCCAACATGAGTTTGAAAATGAGTATGGTGCCCTTATAAAAAAGCACGGCCTGGATTTTATATTCCTCGTTACTCCCGAAACCTCGCTCGAACGCGTAAAAAAACTTGACTCTCTTAGCTCCGGCTTTTTATACGCCGTATCATCGTCGTCTACAACCGGGGGCGACCAGCCAGTGGCAGCGATTGACGAATACATGCAAAAGC
>CBFGYO010000068.1:0-20619 GCA_965652975.1 uncultured Chitinophagaceae bacterium
CAACTAATGATGCATGGTGCCGCGATCATGGCCCTGCTTTCCTTATTAACCCAACAGCAGAACAAAGGAAAGTAATTGTCGATTGGGGCTACAATGCCTGGGGTAATAAATATCCTCCCTTCGACCTGGATGATGTAATTCCTACACTGATTGCAAAGGAAATGGGTATACCTGTGTATCACCCGGGTATTGTGATGGAAGGAGGTTCCGTGGAATTTAATGGAAAGGGTACTGTAATGACATCTACTGCCTGCCTGCTTAACCCCAACCGCAATCCTCACCTGGACCAGGCGGCGATTGAAAATTATTTATGTGAATATTACGGTATGCAACAGGTGTTGTGGGTCGATGAAGGTATCATTGGCGATGATACGGATGGCCATATTGACGATACGGTACGTTTTATTAATGAAGATACCGTGATCACTGTTATCGAAGAAAATAAGTCCGATGAGAATTACGAATTACTCCAGCAAAACCTGAAACAGTTAAAGGCAATGCGCTTATTAAATGGCAAGCAACTTAATATTATCGAGATCCCCATGCCCGATGAAGTAATCTGGGAGGAACAGCGTTTGCCGGCTTCATACGCAAACTTCTATATCGCCAACAAATCGGTGATCGTTCCTACCTTTCGTTCAGCAAAAGATGACAGGGTACTTCAACAGATACAGGAATGCTTTCCCGGCAGGGAAGTAGTAGGCATCGATTCCACCGAGATAATATGGGGATTGGGGAGTTTTCATTGTTTGAGTCAGCAGGAACCGCAGTAAGATAAAAGTTAAAAGCTAAAAGATAAAAGTGGTATTAAGTTGGATTCTTCGACTGAATACCACTTTTATCTTTAAACTTTTAACTTTTATCTGTAAAAAAGGCGCCCCGTAGAAACAGGGCGCGTAACTAACGATTGATTGCCATATTAAGAAGGTCGGGATTCGAATTGAAACCACACTTTATTTTTCGTTGTGTCCTTCGTGGTTCT
The DNA here is from genome assembly GCA_965652975.1 of uncultured Chitinophagaceae bacterium. Lineage (GTDB taxonomy): Bacteria > Bacteroidota > Bacteroidia > Chitinophagales > Chitinophagaceae > CADEDV01. The sequence continues at coordinate 983 of CBFGYO010000068.1, forward strand.
TCGTGTTCTTCGTGGTGCATTTCATCCGAAAACATAGTGCACCACAACGAACACAAAGAACCGCAAAGAACACAAAGATTGAGAAAGATAATAATGATATCTTATCGGAGGCATTGAATAAATACCACTTTTATCTTTTAGTTTTTATCTTTTATCTATCAGAAGGCGTAGATCGCCGCCACCAGGAAATTAGCAGCCGATTTATTCGGCAATCCATCTTTATCAACAAATACTTCTTTATTCGAATTATCTAAACGGAATTCAGGGATGAATATGAAACCACCTGTTTTGAAATTGGCTGACAGCGTTGTTGCGAATATGTTCGAGCCATCAGGAGCTACCGTTATCTTCAAATGATCTTTATCGCCGAAGTATTCGCCACGTAAAGTAAGTCCGAACCACGGCTTTGGATCAAAATTGAGATAGAGGGCCGAACCCCACCACGACTGGCTCTCTATATTTTTTGATCCGTCCCAGAAACGAGTGGAGTTGATGGTGCCATTGTAACCGATATTAAACTTGTCGCTTATTTTGGCTGTAACCACCGCATCAAACTGGTTTACTTTAGAGGTATCAGGGTTTTGACCACCAACATAGTTCAGGAAGAGTTTTATATTGTCTGTAGCTGCGAAGCTATATTGTGCCAGGAAGAATTTTTTGTTGATGTATCCTTCTGGTGGAATCCTGTAATCGGTAGCATTCGACACGCCAACCATCGCACCATGTTTTCCTTTGGTCAATTCAGCTTTGAGACCAGTGTGGGAAAAAGGTCCATTGGTAAACATGTAGCTCATGCTGTAGTTACGGTTGAGCTGTGGATCGAGCAGTTCATAGCCTACGTGTGTAGCCCATGTACCGAGTGTAAACTTGACCCAGTCTGCAGGTGAGTAACTCACATAAAGTTGTTTGATTGCCTGGGTAATGCCATCGTCATTGTAGGCAAATTCTTTGGCCCGTGGACCAAACCCCAGGTCGGCAACTGCGCCTACTTTATTTCCCTTATGTTCCAGTTTAATACTTGCCATGCCCAATGCAAATGAATTATGCGATTTGGTGAAACTGGTGTAGGTATTTGCCTTTGTTTTGGCAAAATCATATTTGTAGTAAGCATCCATCGAACCTGTAATGGTCAGAACTGGTTGTTTGTCTTCGGCAGGGGATGCAGTGCCGGTAGTATCTGTACTAACTGATGCGGTTTGGGCCAAAGAGAAAGTTACGGACAGCATGCCCATGGCTGCCACAAAGAATTTTTGTAACATTGTATTGCATTTTATATGTTAAGGAAAAGGGTACGGTAGGTATAATCTTTTACGAGAAGCTTATACCAGTTTATACTGTGCCTTTTTTCTGTTATAGGATATCCCTGTCAGGATAATACGGTATTCAAACCGTTTCTTCTTCTACATCCTTTTCATACACGACCCCATTATTTTGTACAAGCAGTGTTCCCTGCATATACTTTTCGTCGTGTTGCGATGCATCGAGTCCTTCCAGTTCTTCCTGTTGAGAAACTCTCATTGGCAGCACCCAGTTAATTACTTTGAATATGATGAAGGATACGACAAAACTATAGGCAACGGCAAGGGCCATTCCTTTTACCTGTATCAGGAATTGTCCATCCAGTACTAGTGAATTCACGGCTTTACTACCGAATACGCCTGTCATAAGCATACCCGTTATACCACCAAGACCGTGGCAGGCAAAAACGTCGAGCGGATCATCCAGTTTTGTTTTGCGTTTGAGGAATTCGGCTACCAGGTTGGAAACTATCGCCGCAATAAAACCGATGAATAGCGCCTGGGGTACACCGACAAAACCAGCAGCAGGCGTAATAGCAACCAGTCCTACCACGGCACCTATACAAAAGCCAAGTACAGAAGGTTTTTTACCACGGATTACATCCAGGAACATCCAGGAAAGTCCGGCAGCCGCAGCAGCAGTGTTAGTTGTTGCAAAAGCATATACACCAAGCGAGCCCGCGCCCACAGCACTACCCGCATTGAATCCAAACCAGCCAAACCATAGCAAACCGGTACCGATTAGTACATATGGAATGTTTGCAGGATGAGCTGCTGTGGTGGATTTGCGCGGTTTCAATACCAGCGCACCAGCCAAAGCGGCCATACCCGCAGAAATATGTACAACTGTTCCACCGGCAAAATCCAGGACACCCCATTTGAACATCAGTCCATCAGGATGCCATGCCATATGTGCCAGGGGCGCATACACCAGCACACCAAATAATACAATGAAGAGGGTGTAGGAACTGAACCGAATACGCTCAGCCACTGCGCCAACCACCAGGCCGGGTGTGATAATGGCAAACATTAGCTGGAAGAAAGCGAATAATGGCAACGGGATGGTAGCTGCAAGGCTCCAGGGTTCACCATCCATTACTCCTTTGAAAAAAAGGAAGGTTGAAGGATCGCCAATTACTCCGCCAATGGATTTACCGAAACAAAGACTGAACTGTACCACAATCCAAAGCACGGAGATGATACCGGCAGAAACGGTGCTCTTGATCATTGTTGACAGAACGTTTTTACGTCCTACCATACCGCCGTAAAAGAAAGCGAGGGCCGGAGTCATCAGGAACACGAATGCACAAGAGACCAGCATCCAGGCAATGTCACCGCTGTTGTATACATATTTGGGTGTTTTGCCATCTTCTCCAACCACGCTGGCCGGATCGAATGAGGCGGCGGGACTTACAAAAATTGCTGCAATCGCTACTCCTAGTAGAATCAGGAAAGGAGCTACCTGCTTAACCGTTTTTTTACTCATAGCGTCAGTTTTAGCTTTTACATTAATTAAAAAATTAATTTGAATTATTTAAACTAAAAATACTAAAACATGTTATTAACACGTGTTAGTTTATGCTATTAAGTGAATAAATAATACCAAAAGTGGATATTTATTGAATAAATATCCAAATAGTAAAATAAATTAATGTGAAAAAATTGAAGAGAATAAGCTTAAATAGCTTTCAATTGAAGCATTAAATCTTTCATTTCCAGGACGGAAACTCCATTGTTCAGAAATTCATCCACCTTCCGGGCGCATTCCCGCCCTTCACTGATGGCCCAAACCACCAGGCTTTGGCCACGGCGCATATCCCCGGCCGTGAATATTTTAGAAATCGTAGTGCGGTATTCCGTTGTTGATGCCTGCACGTTACCGCGCTCGTCAAGACCGATTCCGAGGTCATCAATAAGTCCGGCATGAAGCGGATGTACAAAGCCCATTGCTAACAATGCAAGCTGGCAGGGGATCAGCCGTTCGCTATTTTCTCTTTCAACAAAGGCAGCCGGTTTATCATCCACAATTTTCCATTCAAGGTCCACAACCTTCAGTGCTGTAAGATTTCCATTTTCGTCGCCAATAAATTCTTTGGTTGCCAATGCCCACATTCTATCTGCACCTTCTTCATGCGATGAAGTAGTTTTCAAAATCATTGGATATGTTGGCCACGGCATTGAAGAGGTGCGGTCTGCTGGAGGTTTTGGCAACAATTCAAATTGCGTTACGGACAAAGCACCATGCCGGTTAGAAGTACCTACGCAATCACTCCCCGTATCACCGCCTCCGATCACCACTACAGCTTTGCCACTTGCCATCACTTCTTCAGACAATACATTGCTTTCAATATGCGAATTAGCCAGCACATCTTTTCCTGCTACCCGTTTATTGTTTTGCTTGAGGAAATCCATCGCAAAATGCACACCCTTGAGATTTCTGCCGGGAATGAGAAGATCGCGGGGCACGGTGCTACCACCTGCGAGCACAATGGCATTATACTCCCGCAATAATTCATTGACCGGAACATTTACGCCCACGTTGGCGAGGCACTTAAAGACCACACCTTCCTGCTCCATTATTTGAATGCGCCTGTCCACCACCCATTTTTCCAGTTTAAAATCGGGTATGCCATAGCGTAATAAACCACCAGGAGCATCGTCGCGCTCGAAAACAGTTACGGAATGTCCTGCATAATTAAGTTGTGCAGCGGCAGCAAGGCCAGCAGGTCCCGAACCTATTACCGCCACTTTTCTACCGGAACGCACATTTATCTTTTTAGGTTGTACAAACCCTTTATCGAATGCGATCTCAATGATATGTTTTTCTATTTCTTCAATAGCAACCGCCGGCCGGTTGATACCAAGCACACAGGCTGTTTCGCAGGGGGCAGGACAGATTCTGCCGGTGAATTCTGGAAAATTATTTGTTGAAATAAGGATATCATATGCTTCCTTCCAGTCTTTGCGGTACACCGCGTCGTTGAATTCAGGAATAACATTTCCAAGAGGACAGCCATTATGACAAAAAGGTACGCCGCAGTTCATGCATCGCGCAGACTGCTGGTTTAGCTTTTCATCGCTATACCTTTCTACAAACTCATTGTAGTTACGCAAGCGTTCCTGCACCGGTTTTTTTCCTGGCAGTTCACGGTCGTACTCTATAAATCCCGTTGGCTTACCCATTTCTTTACTATATAAAATGATTTCAGTTTAAAATTGTACTAAGCGCGTTTGTCTACTTCAACACCAGCTTTTCTTTGTACCAGCACCTTCTTATAATCCTTCGGAAATACTTTTACAAAATGCTTCAGTTGATTTTCCAGGTCTTCCAGGATAAATGCAGCTACCGTGCTGCTGGTATATGCGATATGTTTTTGTAATAATGTAAAAATTTCATTCTTATCATTCAGATCGCATTCATCCAGGTCCACCATTTCAGCATTACAATTTTCCGGCAATTTTCCCTTTACATCATATACATATGCAATTCCGCCGCTCATACCTGCAGCAAAGTTTCGTCCCGTACCTCCCAGTATCAGCACCCGACCTCCGGTCATGTATTCACACCCGTGGTCACCAATTGATTCCACCACTACCTGTGCACCGGAGTTGCGTACGCAGAAACGTTCGCCTGCTTTGCCCCGTATATATGCTTCGCCCGATGTAGCTCCATAAAAAGCAACATTGCCGATGATGCTATTATCTTCAGGTGTAAAAATGGAATTCTTTGGAGGGTAAATAATAAGTTTCGCACCACTCAGTCCTTTTCCAAAATAATCATTTGCATCGCCTTCCAGCTCGAGGGTAATACCCCTGGTGGTAAACGCACCAAAACTTTGTCCAGCAGTTCCATTAAACCGGAAATGAATTGTATTATCGGGCAATCCGGCGCCGCCATATTTTTTGGTGATCTCATTGGACAATATCGTACCAGCAGTACGGTCAGTATTTTTTATAATAAATGCAGCTTCGGTTTTTTCTTTATTATTCAATGATGCACTGGCTGCTTCCAATAATTTCCAATCAAGACTTTCTTCAAGTCCATGATCCTGCGACTCGCTGCAATAAAGTGTTGTATAGAGAGAGTTCGGTTCCTTGTAAAGGATTGCAGAAAGATCAAGGTTCCTGTATTTCCAATGTTCGAGATTTTCTCTCACCTCCAGGTTATCTACCTGGCCGATCATCTCATTAACGGTTCGGAATCCAAGCTCTGCCATAATCTCGCGCAATTCCTGCGTGATCATTTTGAAGAAATTGACAACATGATCCGGGTTGCCTTTGAATCTCTTCCTCAGTTCCGGATCCTGCGTAGCTACACCAACAGGACAGGTATTGAGATGGCATTTGCGCATCATGATGCAACCTTCTACCACCAACGCCGCAGTGGCAATGCCCCATTCTTCCGCACCGAGTAGTGCAGCTACCGCAATATCCCGCCCGGTTTTCATTTGGCCATCTGCCTGCACAACCACACGACTTCTCAATTTATTTTTCACCAATGTTTGGTGTGTTTCCGCAAGTCCGAGTTCCCATGGAAGACCTGCATGCCTGATTGAACTAATAGGCGATGCACCAGTGCCTCCATCATGACCTGCTATCAATACCACATCTGCTTTTGCTTTCGTTACTCCGGCGGCAATAGTACCTACACCTGCCTTGCTAACAAGCTTTACACTGATACGTGCTGCGCGATTGGCATTTTTTAAATCATAAATTAATTGGGCAAGGTCTTCGATGGAATAAATATCATGATGGGGTGGTGGTGATATCAATCCTACGCCAGGTGTAGAGTGCCTTACTCGGCCAATCCAGTCATCAACTTTATGCCCTGGCAATTGACCACCTTCGCCAGGTTTGGCACCCTGTGCCATTTTTATTTGTAGTTCATCAGCCTCTGTAAGATATAAGCTCGTAACACCAAATCGTGCCGACGCTACCTGCTTGATGGCGCTACGCATGGAGTCACCATTCTCCAGCGGTATATATCTTTTTTCATCTTCTCCTCCTTCGCCTGTATTGCTTTTGCCACCGAGGCGATTCATTGCGATTGCGAGTGTGGTATGAGCTTCCCATGAAATGGAACCAAAACTCATGGCACCTGTAGCAAAACGCTTATAAATATTTTCTGCCGGTTCCACCTCATCGATTGAAATAGATGCGCGATTCTTCCTGAACTGGAAGAGGCCTCGCAATGTTGCCGCCTTTTGCGTTTGTTCATTTACTAGCTTGGAATATTTTTTAAACGTGTTGAAATCATTAGTACTTGTCGCGTGTTGCAACAAATGAATTGTTTGCGGATTAAATAAATGGTATTCTCCCTTCTGCTTCCATTGAAACACGCCACCTACCGGCAACCTGTCGACTGGTATTTCTTTTTTGCTAAAAGCAAAATAATGTTTGGTCAATGCTTCTTTTGCAATTTCGTCCAATCCCATTCCTTCAATACGTGAGGTAGCGCCCGTAAAATATTTGTCTACTACTTCCTGGTTGAGACCAAGTATTTCAAATATCTGTGCACCCTGGTATGATTGCAGGGTGGAAATTCCCATCTTGGAAAATACTTTCAGCAAGCCATCATTCACTGCTTTGATATAATTCTTTTTCAATTGGTCCTCGCTGAGCTCGGTAACAAGCTTGCCAGTTTCTTTCATATCGCGGATAGAGGAAAGCGCCAGGTAGGGATTGATGGCTGTAGCGCCAAAAGCCACGAGACAGGCAAAGTGATGTACTTCCCATACATCCGCAGCTTCTACGATAATGCCCACCTGGCCGCGCAATCCTTTTTTAATAAGGTGATGGTGTACAGCAGATACTGCAAGCAGCGACGGAATAGGCGCATGGTCACTATCGATCGCCCTGTCCTGGAGGATTAACACTTTAAAACCATCTTCAACCGAATCTACAGCATACCGGCAGATGCGGTCTAGCGCCGACTTCAATGCACCTGGTTTTCCATTTGCCCTGAAATAACACTGTAACGTTTTGGCCTGGAACAGGCCTGTATCAATACTCCGGATCTTTTCAAGTTCATGATTTGTCAATACCGGTTGACGCAATGCAACACTATGGCAGGTAAGAGGATCTTCGAGCAACAGGTTGCCATTGTTGCCCACAAATGTAGCAAGCGACATTACCAGCCTTTCGCGAATGGGATCGATAGGAGGGTTGGTTACCTGCGCAAAAAGTTGTTTAAAATAATGACTCAGGTGTTGCGGATGATCGCTAAGCACGGCAAGTGGAATGTCAGTGCCCATTGAACCAACAGGTTCTTTGGCCTCCAATGCCATTGGTGCGATGATGCGGTCAAGGTCTTCCGTAGAATAACCAAATGCTTTCTGGTATTTGAAAACCTGGTCGTGTTCCAGGTGTGTGAACATTACTCTTGGCTCAGGCAATTCTTCGAGCCTGATCTTATATTTATTTAACCACTCGCCATATGGTTTTTGCGAGCAAATTTCTTTTTTAAGTTCTTCATCGCTGATAATTTTTCCTTTCTCCATATCAACAATGAACATTCTGCCGGGTTGCAATCTTCCTTTTTCTTTGATGGTTGAAGGATCAATCGGCAGTACACCTGTTTCGGATGCAAGTATTACCCTGTCGTCTGTAGTCACGCAATAGCGAGAGGGACGTAGGCCATTCCTGTCGAGTGTAGCACCTATGATATTTCCATCGGTAAAGGAAATAGATGCTGGCCCGTCCCACGGTTCCATGAAAGAAGAGTGAAATTCATAGAATGCTTTTTTAACAGGGTCCATCTGTTCATTGCCATCCCATGCTTCGGGTATGAGCATCATCATCACGTGCGGTAGTGAACGTCCGGTAAGTGTGAGCAGTTCGATGATATTATCGAGGCAGGCCGAGTCGCTTTGCCCTTCGGTGATGATAGGCAACAACATTTCCATTTCTTCTTTGGTAAAATACCGGGAAGTAAATCCCTTTTCACTGGTCTTTAACCAGTTTAAATTTCCCTGCAAAGTATTGATCTCACCATTGTGCGCGATATAACGGAAAGGTTGAGCCAGGCGCCACGAAGGAAATGTATTGGTTGCAAAACGTGAATGCACAAGGCCAAATGCACTGACCACGCGCTTATTTCCAAGATCTGGAAAATAATTGCGAACCTGCATGCTGGTCAACTGCCCTTTGTAGACAATTACTTTATAAGAAAGCGAGGCTATATAAAAACCGATCGCATCTTTTTTTACGGTGCTATTGATAGTGTGCGAGGCGTAATTGCGCAGTATAAATAATTTTCTTTCAAAATCAAGTTCATTTGAAATATAATCCGGGCAGGCTACAAATACCTGTTCCATTTCAGGCTCTACACTCAATGCAGTAGGTCCAATACCAGCAGGATTGGTAGGTACTTTGCGGTAAGCAAGAATATCCAATCCCATTTTTTCCGCTGCACGGTTAAAAATGTCACGACACTCTTCCCGCAACCTGATTTCTTTTGGAAAGAAAATTACTCCCACACCATATTTGCCATAAGAGGGAAGGTGCACACCTAGTTTCAGGCATTCATCAAAGAAAAATTCATGTGGCGTTTGGATCATGATACCGGCACCGTCGCCCGTATTGTTTTCGCAACCGCAGGCACCGCGGTGCTCCATATTTTCCAACACCGTTAGCGCATCGGCAATATGCTGATGGGATTTATGACCCTTGATATTGGCAACGAAGCCAATTCCACACGCATCATGTTCAAAAGAAGGATGATATAAGCCGGTTTTGCCTGCCATACGCAACATAACGATTTAGATAAATTATAAAAAAGTTCAGCGATGGCTGAACGAATAGCAAGCAATATTTCTAAATTACTGAAAATTCTTCAGTGAACACCGCTGAGTTATCAAATATTTTCCACAGAATTAGTAGACTAATGAATGTTTGTTTCAAAACAAACAAGATCATCTAAACGATATATCCAAACAGCGTGTCGTCCTTGTTGATCTCGGTATAATTGATATGGTATTTCTGCATATTCGCAAGTAGCAAATCGTAATCTTCTCTTTTTGTAAGTTCAATACCAATTAATGCAGGCCCGCTTTCTTTATTGGTCTTTTGCATGTATTCAAAACGTGTAATGTCGTCTGTAGGTCCCATTACATCACTTACAAATTCCTTGAGGGCTCCGGGACGCTGGGCAAAGTTTACAAGGAAGTAATGTTTCAGTCCTTCATACTGCAAGCTTTTCTCTTTTATCTCCGGCATTCGATCGATATCGTTATTGCTGCCGCTGATGATGCACACTACATTTTTTCCCCTTATTTCTTCTGCATATTCATCCAGTGCTGCTACGCTCAATGCCCCAGCAGGCTCTACGACGATCGCGTCCTGGTTATATAATTTCAAAATGGTAGTGCATACTTTGCCCTCGGGCACGAGGTGCATATCATCAATTACATCTTTACATATTGAGAATGTAAGATCACCTACTCTCTTTACCGCGGCGCCGTCCACAAAACGGTCGATGGAATCCAGCGTTACCGGGTGACCGGCTTTTAATGCTTCGGTCATCGAAGGTGCACCTTCGGGTTCAAGCCCGATTATTTTTGTTTTGGGAGAATAAGTTTTAAAATAACTGCCAACGCCAGCACACAGGCCGCCACCACCAATGGGTACAAATACATAATCGATTTGTGGTTGGTCTTCGAGTATCTCGATCGCGACCGTTCCCTGCCCTTCGATGATGCGAGGATCATCGAAAGGCGGGATAAAGGTCATTTGGTTTTCTTCTGTATATTTTTTTGCCGCGATTGCACAATCATCAAACGTATCTCCGGTGAGTTTGATCTCGATAAATCCTTCGCCAAACATTTCTGTCTGACTGATCTTTTGCCGGGGTGTAATAAATGGCATGAACACGATCCCTTTTACATTAAGCTTTTTACAACTGTAGGCAAAACCCTGCGCATGATTTCCAGCGCTCGCACATACAACACCCTTTTGCAATTGTGCTGGTGGCAGGTTTGCCATCATATTGTAGGCTCCACGCAGCTTATAAGAGCGTACAACCTGCAGGTCTTCCCGCTTTAGGAAAATATTGCACTGGTACCTTGCTGAAAGATGCTGATTGTAAATGAGCGGAGTGCGGTTGACAATCTTTTTCAACCGCAGGTGCGCTGCGATAAAATCAAGTGTGACTTTATGATCCAGGGATATTTGCATAATAGCATCAGGTTATCAGAAATTATGAGGTTTCAGTGTAAGCTTATTAAATACTTCTTTGGTTGATGAAAATGGAACGTGCTTTTCTTCGTGTGGTTGATTTTCCGGGCGCAAGCTTCTAACTGTTTTTCCCGCCTGCCACATTTCACTTTCACGAAGTTCTTTCAATTCCGCTTCCAGCTTTTCGCGATAGTCAGGCTGCGAATTGGAATCAATCGAACGTTGCGATTCTTTTCCGGAAGCAACGCTATCATACAATTCGTTGAACACGGGCGCAGTTGCGTCCCTGAATTTTTTCCACCAGTCAAGTGCACCGCGCTGGGCTGTAGTAGAACAGTTGGCATACATCCAGTCCATTCCATTTTCGGCCACCAGTGGCATCAATGATTGCGTAAGTTCCTCGACGGTTTCATTAAACGCTTCCGAAGGAGAGTGGCCTCTCTCTCTCAGCACCTGGTATTGCGCAGCAAATATTCCCTGTATGGCACCCATCAGTGTGCCTCTTTCACCAGTGAGGTCACTGTATACTTCTTTCCTGAAATCTGTTTCAAACAAATAGCCGCTACCTACGGCAATGCCCAGGGCAATCACTCTTTCAAATGCTTTGCCGGTTGCATCCTGGAAGATGGCATAGGAGCTATTGAGCCCGCGTCCCTGCAGGAACATTCTGCGTAATGAAGTACCGGAACCTTTAGGTGCCACCAGGAATACATCTACATCTTTTGGAGGAATGATGCCTGTTTGTTCATTGAACGTAATGCCAAATCCATGGGAAAAATAAAGTGCCTTTCCAGGTGTCAGGTGTTTTTGAACCGTTGGCCATAACGCAATTTGTGCGGCATCACTTAGCAGGTAGCAGATGATCGTTCCTCGTTCCAAAGCTTCTTCGATCTCGAAAAGTGTTTCGCCAGGTACAAATCCATCCTTCACTGCCTTATCCCAGGTTTTTGAATTTTTTCGCTGGCCAACGATCACATTGATACCATTATCCCGTTGGTTGAGTGCCTGGCCGGGGCCCTGTACACCATAACCGATAACGGCTACCGTTTCATTCTTCAGCACCTGTTGTGCCTTTTTAAGCGGGAACTCTTCCCGGGTCACTACATTTTCTTCGATGCTACCGAAGCTTAGCTTTGCCATATTGTTTGTTTTAAATTGTGAGTTTTATTTTTAGATAATAGTGATTATATAATAGTGAATAGATGATAGATAACTTTTCTGGTCGTTAGGGGCCAACTATTATCTACATCGAAAACACTTTTTCATTTTCATTGAGGTATTCATTTTCCACCGCGTCCTCGCCTGGTTCGCGCGTTTCGAATTCCTTCAACTTTTCGTGAAATCCGTCACTGCTTTTAATAATTGCAACCCTGGCACTTCTTACAAATTCAATGAGGCCGTAAGGCTCCAGCACTTTTACCAGGTTGTCAGTTTCTTCGCGATGGCCTGTAACTTCAAACACAGTATAGTCCTTGCGGATAACAACTGCCTTGGCACCATATTGCCTAAGCAATCTTTCTACCTTTACCTGGTCCGCAATAACGTCGGTCGGTACTTTGTAAAGCGCCATTTCCTGCCACACTATTTCATCCAGTGTATTATAATAGGCTTTCAGCACTTCTACCTGCTTCTCTATTTGCCGGCATAGTTTCCTTACAACGTCTTCTGTTTCGTTAATCACAATTGTAAAACGATGCACGCTATCCACTTCAGACGGAGAGGTATTAAGACTTTCAATATTGATCTTTCTCCTTGAAAAAATTATCGCAATACGGTTGAGCAAACCAATCTGGTTTTCGGTATAAACAGTGATTGTAAATTCCTGCCGCCCACCACCCGTTGAGGGGCCAGGTGAGTGAAAGAATTTTATGTTTCCGGATGTGTTCATATATTTTATTTTAGATAGGGTGATCCATCTCTCAATTGCTTTCTTTCGGAAATTTATACGTCCTCCTTGCATAATACTACTTCTGCTACGCCCCGTCCTTGTGGCACCATTGGGAATACATTATTTTCTTTTCCTACCATTACTTCCAGCAGGTAACTTCCTTCGTGATCCATCATTTCCTGCAGCGTGGACCTTAGCTCTTCTCTTTTGCTGATGCTTTTGCCATCGATACCAAATCCTTTTGCCACTTGTACAAAATCGGGACTGGTGATATCGACAAACGAGTAACGTTTTTCATGAAATAACTGCTGCCATTGGCGCACCATTCCCAGGAAATGATTATTTAGTATGATGATCTTGACGGCCGGGCGAAACTGCATGATGGTACCCAATTCCTGCAACGTCATCTGGAAACCTCCATCGCCGATAATTGCAACAGTGGGGCGTGAAGGATCGCCGTAAGCCGCACCGATTGCTGCCGGCAGGGCATATCCCATTGTACCCAATCCACCGCTCGTGATATTGCTTTTTGTTTTTTTGAAATGCGCATAGCGGCAGGCTACCATCTGGTGCTGCCCCACATCAGTAACGATAATGGCATTTCCTTCAGTGATCTCATTCAACACATTGATCACTTCTCCCATGGTAAGGGTTTCACTGGTTGGATTCAGTTCTTCGTGAATGACCTTCTCTTCTTCCTGTTGCATGTGATCACGGAAGCGTTGTAACCATTGCGGGTATACTTTCTGCTCCACCAGGTCGGTAAGTAGTGGCAATGTTTCTTTGCAATCGCCCCATACAGCTACTGTTGTTTTCACATTTTTATCTATCTCGGAAGGATCGATATCCAGGTGTATTACTTTAGCCTGCTTGGCATATTTGTCAAGGCGGCCGGTTACCCGGTCGTCGAAGCGCATACCAACGGCGATCAGTACGTCGCATTCATTGGTAAGTACATTTGGTCCATAGTTACCGTGCATGCCGAGCATTCCTACACCGAGTGGATGATCAGTTGGGATGGCACTCATTCCCAAAATCGTCCAGGCAGCAGGAATGCCCGCTTTCTCAATAAAACGTTTGAATTCTTTCTCAGCTCTCCCAAGAATTACACCCTGACCAAATATCACAAAGGGACGTTCCGCAGCATTGATTACTTTGGCTGCTTCTGCAATATGTTCTTTTCTTACAATTGGTTTAGGACGATAACTGCGGATATGCGTGCATTTTTCATAGCCACCATATTCGAAAAGTTGTAATTGTGCATTTTTAGTAATATCAATTAATACAGGTCCTGGTCTTCCACTGCCCGCAATATAAAATGCTTTGGCAAGCACATGAGGTATTTCGGTGGCATCCGTTACCTGGTAGTTCCATTTGGTGACGGGAGTAGTAATATTGATAACATCGGTTTCCTGGAATGCATCTGTACCAAGCAGGTGAGCAAACACCTGTCCCGTAATACAAACAACCGGGGTAGAATCGATCATTGCGTCGGCCAATCCTGTAACAAGGTTGGTAGCACCTGGGCCACTGGTTGCAAATACAACACCTGTTTTGCCGCTCACTCTTGCATAGCCCTGGGCCGCATGTATAGCACCCTGTTCATGCCTGACGAGTATATGCTTCAGTCGGTCATTATAATCATACAATGCATCATAAATCGGCATGATGGCACCGCCGGGGTATCCAAATATCGTATCAACAGACTCCTGCAGCAAAGCATCAAGTAATGCAACACTGCCCGATACGGAAGTAACAGTTTTTGTTTTTTCCCTGCCTGTTTTTTCTACTATCAATTCCATAATAATTTTTTTGTGCCGTTCACACTCCACGGCATTAAGTTATTGATCAGTGACACAACCCTCCGAAGCGTCTCTTACCTGTTTTGCATATTTATATAAAACACCTTTGGATGCTTTGAGCGCCGGTTGCTTCCAGTTTTTTCTTCGTCCCGCAATTACTTCATCGCTTACTTTCAGGTTGATCGAATTGCTGGCTGCATTTAATTCAATGATGTCGTCGTTTTCTACAAGTGCAATGAGACCGCCATCAAAAGCTTCAGGAGTAATATGTCCTACAACAAATCCATGTGTACCTCCACTAAAGCGGCCATCAGTGATCAGTGCCACGGATTTACCCAGGCCTGCACCAATGATCGCTGAAGTTGGTTTCAACATTTCGGGCATACCGGGAGCACCTTTAGGTCCAACATACCTTATCACCACTACATCGCCGGGCTGTATTTTACCTGAATGGATTCCTTCTATCAATGCAAACTCCCCATCAAATACTCGGGCGGGGCCGGTAAACTTGTCACCTTCTTTACCACTGATCTTGGCCACACTTCCTTTCTCCGCCAGGTTGCCGTATAAAATCTGCAGGTGGCCCGTTTTCTTTATTGGGTTTTCTAATGGATAAATGATTTGTTGTGTATTGAAGTCAAGGTCACGCACAGTTGCAAGATTTGTCGCCAGAGTGTTGCCCGTTACCGTCATGCAATCGCCGTGCAAAAGACCTTTTTGCAATAGATACTTCATCACGGAAGGCAATCCACCATGCGCATGAAGATCCTGCATCAGGTATTTACCAGAAGGTTTGAAATCTGCCAGCACCGGTATGCGATTACTTATTTTTTGAAAATCATCCTGCGTTATTTGTACATCCACACTTTTCGCCATTGCAATCAGGTGCAATACGGCATTGGTGCTTCCTCCCAGGACCATGATCACTGTAATGGCATTTTCAAAAGCCTTCCTGGTCATAATGTCGGAAGGTTTGATATCCTTTTCCATCAACACACGGATGGCCTTGCCTGCTTCGAGGCATTCCTTTTGTTTTTCATCGCTTAGTGCAGGGTTGGAGGACGAATATGGCAGGCTCATTCCCAATGCTTCGATTGCCGCTGCCATTGTATTGGCAGTATACATCCCACCACAGGCCCCTGCGCCCGGACAGCTATTACGCACAATTCCTTTGAAATCTTCATCGGATAATTGTCCGGCAATTTTCTTTCCAAGTGCTTCAAACGACGAAATGATATTGAGATCTTCACCTTTGTATTTACCCGGTGCTATCGTGCCTCCATATACCATTATTGCAGGTCGGTTTAAGCGACCCATTGCGATCAACGATCCCGGCATGTTTTTATCACAGCCAGGTAAGGCGATAATTGCATCATAATATTGTGCGCCGCAAACAGTTTCAATAGAATCCGCAATGATGTCGCGACTTACAAGGCTATAGCGCATTCCATCTGTACCATTGCTGATGCCATCACTTACACCAATGGTGTTAAACACCAGTCCCACAAGCTCATTATCCCACACACCCTGTTTTACAATTTTAGCAAGCTCGTTCAAATGCATGTTGCAGGTGTTTCCATCATATCCCATGCTTACAATACCAACTTGTGCTTTTTGCATATCATCGTCTGTAAGCCCGATACCATATAGCATTGCCTGCGCCGCCGGTTGTGTTGGATCCTGCGTAATCGTTTTTGAATATTTATTCAGTTCATTCATTTTTTGCTGTCGAGTTATTATGTCGATTTATGTGCTTCCTTTTTATAATTCCATTTGCATCTCCGTGATCTTGCCCCACCTGTCGTCAGGGTTGCATGAATTACATCACGCTACCTTTTGCTCTACCCCGAATTGTTTTTCTCTTACCTTATTCTTATACGCTAGTTGAATAAGGTAACTCAGCGATTGCTCCCATGTTTTGGTAAACGGAATATTATCAAGCGACTCGAGCGCTACCACTTCGGCTGCTGTACCGCAGAAAAAGCCAGCGTCTGCACCTCGCATTTGTTCTGGTTTAAAAAGTTTTTCCTCCACCGCTATACCCAGTTCGCCACAGAGTTCTATTACAGTTGCACGTGTTATTCCCGGAAGAATATTTCCCAGTGGTGGCGTATACAAAACACCCGCTTTTTCAAAAAATATGTTGGCACCGGAACTTTCCGCGACGTAGCCATTTGCATCCAGTACCAGTGCTTCATCAAAACCATTGTCCTTAGCCTCCTGGCATGCAAGAATGGAATTGACATAGTGCCCGCTCACTTTTGCTTCCACATGAAATGCGTTGGCATTGGGCCGACAATAGCTGGAAGTCATAATACGCATCTTATTGCTCATATATCCATTGGTCCATTCCCAGGCTTCAATTGCTAAAAATGATTGCTTGCCCTTTGAGAGCGACATATTTGGTGAACATAAAACTATCGGGCGTATATAAGCATCGGTAAAATTGTTCCTGCTAAGGGTCTCATAAGTCAGCTCTATAAGCTGTTCCGTTGAATAATCAAATGGAATCTTCATTAGTTCTGCTGAGCGCCGAAGCCTGTCATAATGTTCTTTTCCTTTGAACATACGGGTACTGCCATCAATCGGGTACGAGCGTATTCCTTCAAATACAGCGTAGCCATAATGGAGGCTCTGGCTGTAGAGATCCATATGAGCGTTTGCAGCTTTTACAAACTGGCCATTGAAATAAATGATCGTATCGTTGTCGTAATACATAAACTCTTTTTTGCGGGTTTCAGGTGTAATAACAAAAAAACCCCGCCTTTTTGGAGGCGGGGTTTGTATTCGTTGATTCTAAATTATATACATTATCCACCTCCAGTTGATGCAGGAATAATAATCACCACCACGATAATTATCGTGCTTGTAATGGAGAGGAGATTATGAATCCGGTTGTGCAACATGAAGGATGTGTTATTATAAAAATACACCCGCCTGACGAAAAAAAGAACTGTAGCAAGCAATTTATTTTCTGGTTGGCACTAACATTCGTTTTAGAATGCGACGATAGATTGAAAGCCGTGATCTAAATGATCGTAGACTTACGTAATTCTATATTCTCTTTTTTTACCGAACCCGGAATCTTACCACTTACATAATCACTGATCAGTTCGCCCAGGGTAGAGGTGAAATAAAAGTTTACCGGGTCTATGTCTTTTGTTACAAAGCCGTTGGAAAGGGTCCATTCAACAGCTTCCCTTACCAGTATGGCCTCTTCTTTTAAATTAAAATGGTCAAGGAGTAATGCTGCCGATAGGATAGAACCTACGGGGTTAGCAATATCCTTACCTGCAGCCTGCGGGTAGGAGCCATGGATCGGTTCAAACAATGCAGTGCGGTTGCCGACAGACGCTGAGGGTAATAATCCCAGTGAACCGCTAATAACACTAGCCTCGTCACTGATAATATCACCAAACATGTTTTCAGTAAGTATTACATCAAACTGTTTGGGATTAAGAATGATTTGCATGGCGGCATTGTCTACAAATAAATAGTCGACAGTTACATCCGCATATTGGGCTGATAAATCCTTTACCACTTTTCTCCAAAGTCGCGATGTTTCCAGTACGTTGGCTTTGTCGACCAGGGTAAGTTTCTTTCTTCTTTTTTGCGCATATTGAAATGCAGGGTGTGCGATGCGCTCTATTTCTTCTTTTGTATATACACAATCGTCTGAAGCTTCCGTTTGTTCTTCATTGATTTTTTTATTGCCAAAATATATTCCGCCCGTCAATTCGCGGAAGATGATAAAGTCAACTCCTTCGATATTCTTCGTCTTTAAGGGCGACAAATGATGCAGCGAAGCATAAGTACTGATGGGGCGGATATTTGCAAATAGTTGAAGGGCTTTTCTCAATCCAAGCAAACCCTGTTCGGGTCTTACTTTCGCTGTTGGATCATTATCATACTTTGGATGGCCGATAGCGCCAAACAATATGGCATCGCTATCAAGGCAACTGTCGATGGTTTGCTGTGGCAGGGGAGAACCCGTTTTATCTATTGCATCAGCGCCGAGTAGCGCGTAGGTATAATTAAATTCGTGGCTGAATTGTTCGGCAATGGCATCGAGTACACGTACGGCTTGCCTGGTAACTTCAGGGCCAATTCCGTCGCCTTCAATAACCGTTATATTCTTTTTCATAATAGGGTAGTTTAATTGCCTGTTGTTTCAAATTCCTCGATATCTGTTTTAATACTTAATAGGTAATCGATGTCGTCGTACCCATTAAGCATACATGTTTTCTTATAAGCGTTGATCTCAAAATATTCGGGCGCTAACGAAGAACCTGCAATACTGATTTCCTGTTTTTCCAGGTCAATTATCAACTCGGTAGCGGGATCCTGTTGAAATAATGTTTGCAGGAATACTTCACTTACCTGCACTGGCAACACTCCATTGTTGAGCGCGTTTGATTTGAAGATGTCGGCGAAAAAGCTTGACACCACAGCGCGAAAACCGTAGTCTGCCAGCGACCAGGCAGCATGTTCACGCGAAGATCCACAGCCAAAATTTTTTCCTGCTACTAGTATTTCACCACGGTATTTGGGTTGATTGAGTGGGAAATCCGCACGTGGTTTAGATGTGTCGTCATCTTCATATCGCCAGTCGCGAAAAAGATTTTTGCCAAAGCCTTCCCTGGTTGTTGCTTTTAAGAATCGGGCCGGGATGATCTGGTCAGTATCGATATTTTCGATATTGATCGGAACAAAAGTGCTTTGTAATTTTTTTAGCGGGTTCATTTATTATTACGTTGGTCGAAATGATTGGATATTAATTTAGAAACTCCCTTACATCAGACACCATTCCTGTAATAGCTGCTGCTGCTGCGGTAAGCGGACTTGCCAACAGTGTACGCGCACCTGCTCCCTGGCGCCCTTCAAAATTCCTGTTGGAAGTTGAGATACAGTATTTTCCTGCAGGTATCTTGTCCTCGTTCATACCCAGGCAGGCGGAGCAACCTGGTTGACGAAGGATAAAGCCCGCTTCGCGGAAAATCGTATCTATTCCTTCCTTAATAGCCTGTGCTTCTACCTGCTTACTACCCGGCACTACCCATACTTCCACACCCGGAGCTTTCTTTTTTCCTTTTACAAAACCAGCCACCATGCGCAAATCTTCAATCCTTGAATTGGTACAGCTTCCAATAAATACATAGTCTACTTTTCTTCCACTAACCGGCGTTCCCGGTTGCAGTCCCATATATTGAAGCGATTTTTCAAATGATGCTTTCTGGCTCTCTTCCACCTCGCTAAGGTTTGGCACATGCCCCGTGATGCCAACACCCATTCCCGGGTTGGTACCATACGTGATCATGGGCTCGATATCCTTAGCCTGTATTGTTATTTCCTTATCGAATACTGCGTTCTTATCGGAATACAATTGTTTCCATTCCGCAAGCTGTTTGTCCCAGGCAGCACCCTGTGGCGCAAATTTTCTTCCTTTGATATAACTGAAAGTGGTATCATCGGGAG
>CBFGYO010000069.1:0-19969 GCA_965652975.1 uncultured Chitinophagaceae bacterium
TTGTTTTTATGGTTCGAATCGGCCTTATTTCAGACACCCATGGCTTTCTCGATGAAAATATCTGGAATTATTTTTCAGCGTGCGATGAAGTATGGCATGCCGGGGATTTTGGAAGTGCCTCCATTGCTGACGCGCTGAAAGCGAAAAAGCCGATGCGTGGAGTTTATGGAAACATCGATGGTATTGATATCCGCGCTGAATTTCCGGAACAACTTGTTTTTGTATGCGAAGAGGTGAAAGTGATGATTCGTCATATTGGTGGTGCGCCACCCCGTTATAACCCGGAAACTATAAAACAACTCTCACTGCACCGTCCACAGCTTTTTATTAGTGGACATTCACACATCTTAAAGGTTATGTACGACGAAAAAATGGGTTGCTTGCATATGAACCCTGGTGCTGCCGGCAAACAGGGATGGCATAAAATGAGGACCATCATCCGTTTTACCGTTGATGGAAAGAATATGAAGGATTGTGAAGTGATAGAACTGGGAAAGCGGTGATAATTCTATGTTGCTCTTTGTGTCTATGATACTATGTGGTAAAACTATGGCTCCCACTAGCGAAAAGTCCGATAGGGGAAGCCATAGCCTTGCCACATAGTATCATAGACACAAAGATCAGCATAGAGATGTATTTATTCGGTGGATGATATTTACCATTGGTGTAGATGATTATGCGATAAAACTTTTTTTTTGTAGCTTTTTACAACACTTAATTGCCCGTCATTTTAAACTGCGCATTATGGGACAAGTTTTAGATCGCCGTGACTGGTTGCGGCAAGCCACGCTCACCATTGGCGGTATGAGCATTGCATCCGAATTTATTGCTCGCTTGCCAATACCTGGCCGACGATATGCTGGTGAACTGCGTCTGCACGCCAACGAAAATCCTTACGGTCCCTCCAACCTTGCCCGCAAGGCGATGGCCGAGGCAATCGGCAATTCTAATTGCTATCCCTGGGAAGTAACTACGCGATTGCGGGAAAAAATAGCGGGGATTTATGGTCTTAACAGGGACAACATAATGATGGGAGCCGGCTCTTCTGAAATATTGGGTATAGTAGCTCAACACGCAGCATTGAAAAAAGGAAATGCCATTGCTGCCGATCCTACATTTGGGATTTGGTTTACGTCGGCTCAGCGATCCGGACTTGATATTATCAAGGTGCCTCTCGATGGGGCTAAGAAACATGATTTGCAACGCATGAAGGAGCATGTGAATGATCAAACGAGGCTGGTATATATCTGCAATCCCAATAATCCTACAGGGACCGTCATTCCTTCCACAGATTTAAAGAACTTCATCAGCGAAGTAAGTAAGCGAACATTGATATTACTGGATGAAGCTTACACGGAATATTCAGATGAAACCAGCCTTGCAGCCCTTGTAAAAGATAATCCCAACCTGGTGATAGCAAAAACCTTTTCCAAAATTTATGGACTTGCCGGTGCGCGCATAGGATATGCCATGGCGCAAACGGATGTAATCCGGCAACTGAATGAACTGCAGCCCTGGGCCAATGCAGGAGCCAGCGCCGTATCACTTGCCGGAGCTATTGCTTCGCTTGATGATCACAACTTCGTAACTACCTCCAAAGAAAAGAATAGCGATGCACGGGACATGGTGAGCCGGTCATTTGGTGAATTGCAAATACCCTATATCCCTTCGCATACCAATTTCCTGTATTATTCAGTCTCGAAGCAAAAAAAGGACCTGCTATCAGCGCTTGCCGCCAATAATATTCGTGCAGGGCGGATTACAGAAGCAAATGGAAGCTGGTCACGGATATCGATTGGCACCGCCGATGATATGAAACAGTTTCTCAACGTAGTAAAACAATCATTTCAACTATAAATACATACCATGAAAAGTAAGAACCTATTGCTGTTAGCAATGATCCTCCTGTTATCAATTCCTATTTATGCGCAAACAGACGACGCTGATGCAAGAGCCTGTCTTGAAAACTATATGAGTGGCGATGCTGCAAGAGTTGAAAAAGCTTTTCATCCTTCTGCGAGCATGAAATATCTCGACGCACAAAGTGGCGAATACAAAGATGTACCTATAGCCGAATATATCGCACGTGTAAAGACTAATACCAACAAAATGGAAAGGAAAATTGAAATCGTGTCGCTTAATATCGAAGGCAACGCCGCTAATGGAAAAATCAGGATCGAAACAGACAAGGTGATTATGTATGATTATATGAACATGCTAAAAATTAATGGCGAGTGGAAGATTGTAAGCAAGATATTTAGTAGAAAAGACAAGAAGTAGGCAGAAAAAAGATAAAAGTTGTATCCAATCGGAAGCATCGATGGGATACAACTTTTATCTTTTATCTTTTAGTTTTTATCTCTTATCTTTTAATACCAATGACTACCAGCACCCACCGTTCGGAAGGGCCAAGGGATTGCAATCAATATAATCAGCAGGGCCAGTGTATAGAAAATAATGGTGCGCCTGTGTTTTGATTTATCGGGGATGGCTTTTCTCGCCTGTGCTTTGCCAATATGCATGAGGATGATCGCTACCAGCATCATGCTGATATGTTCAACGGCAAAAAAGCGATTTTCTGAATTTTTCATCACGGCACTCATGCCAAAGGATTCAATCAGTTTATAACCTTTCGGTCCGAAATACCATATCACGAGGCCGACCACGAACATTATATCCGCAAAAATTGTGAGGATGGATCCGATCCGCAGATCAGTACGTATCCACGGACGGTTGCCTGCAACGAGGCTGTTAAAAATGGCAAACAATAATAATAGCAGAACGACCCAACGGCCAATACTGTGCAGATGCAAGAAGAGTGCATAAGTATCCGCGTTCATAACGTTGATTTTGATGTGCGTCAAAGCTACGGGTTTCTGTTGGCGCATGCAAGGAGGCGCCGACGTATGGGTATAACGTTACTTCGTCATTGCTCATTCAATGTTAACCGTGAGAGACTCACTCGACCCAGTCGGCTATAAAAACGTTTGTATCGCGGGTGCCTCCATTGTTGCGGTTGCTGCAAAACACGATCTTTTTGCCGTCAGGAGAAAACATGGGAAAGGCATCGAAACCCTTATCGCGACTGATTTTCTGAAGATCTCCACCATTTTCATTGATAGTATAAAGGTTGAATGGAAATCCTCTTTTGTATTCATGGTTGGAGGCGAAAATAATACGCTTACTGTCCGGCATAAAGGCTGGCGCCCAGTTGGCCTGGCCAAAATTAGTAACCTGCCTTGCATTGCTGCCATCGGCATTGGCCACCCATACTTCCATATTAGTTGGTGCAACGAGATTTTCTTTGAGCAGGTTGTCGTACTCATTTATTTCTTCGGCTGTTTTTGGACGTGAAGCGCGCCAGATCAGCTTTTTTCCATCGGGGCTAAACCATGCACCGCCGTCGTAACCTTTAATGGAAGTAATTCTTTTTTCCTTTCCCGTCGCCAGGTCCATGATGTATAATTCTATATCGCCATCCTTGTCACTTGTATAAATCATCTTCTTTCCATCGGGGCTGAGCGTAGCCTCGGCATCATATCCTTTTGCCGTGGTGAGTTGCTTTACGATTTTGCCATTAAGGTCGGCCATAAAAATGTCGAAGCTTTCATAGAGAGGCCAGATATATTTATTGCCATATTTTTTCCGATCAGGTACAGGAGGACAGGTGTCGGCACCCAGGTGCGTGGATGCATAAATAATATGTTTGCCATCTTTAGTAAAGAAAGGACAGGTAGTTCTTCCCTTGCCGTTGCTGATCATCCTGTAATTGAATTTTTCACCGGCAGCCAGTGGTACTTTACCTGCAAATATCTGGTCACAGGGCACACCATCCTTTACACTGGTGCGCTGGAAAACGATCCACTTGCTATCAAAACTCCAATAAGCTTCGGCGTTATCACCTCCAAAGGTCAATTGTTTTACATTTTTGAAATGCGTTTCTTCCGGGTAAAGTACAGTGTCATTAGGCGGGGATACATCTATGCTCATGACCTTACCTGGGATACCGGCTGCATAAGCAGCCAGGATTATGACTAATATGGCGGGAGTTAAAAACAGGCTTGATCTTTTCATTTATTATTTATTTAAAACAGGGGCGTAAAGGTATTTTCACGAAAACTTTGGTTTGTCAGGCAATTGTCATACTCCGAAATCATTTAGTTTTGATGCATGACCCGTTTTTTACTCTTATTAGTCGCAGTAATATTGATTACCGGTTGCAACAACCGGGAAGAAAGCTCACCTTATGATTCGATTTTAAAGCAACCTCCTTTTGCGGCATTATCTGATAGTATCAGGCAGGAACCTCGCAGGGATGACCTTTATTTCCGACGTGCCGTATTGCTGAATTCAAATAATTATCCCGAACCAGCCCTGGCCGACTTCAAGCGGGCATGGTCACTACAAAAGGAAGAGAAATATGCATTTGGTGTAAGCACTATCCTACTTGAAAAGAACCCTGACTCGGCAGTCGTTTTTCTCGACCAGTCCATGAAGGAATTGCCAGGAAGTATTTTATTGGGGCTAAGTCTTGCTCGTGCTTATGATGCACAAAACAAACCGGCAGAGGCGGAAAAAATTTGTGACGACCTGCTAAAATTAAACCCCGAGCAGGTGGACGTATTGAAGATGAAGGCTAGCCTGCTGGATAAAAAAGGTGACCAGGCCAGCGCTACCCAGATTTTGGAAAAAGCCTATTCCCTCACTCCTTTCGATATAGAACTTAATTATATCCTTGCATTGAAGTATGCGGAAACGAAAAATAAAAAAGTAATTGCACTATGCGATTCATTGATAAAGGTTGATTCGCTTGGACTGCATGCTGAACCCTATTATTATAAAGGCATCTATTTTTCAAATATCAATGAAAAGGTGAGGGCTCTTTTATTATTCAATGATGCTATCCAGCATGATTACAATTTCCTGGATGCGCATATTGAAAAAGGGATCGTGCTGTATGAACAAAAAAAGTATGCAGAAGCATACAGCGCATTCAACCTCGCAATGACTATTTCGCCAAAATACGCCGATGCCTATTACTGGATGGCCAAATCACAACTGGCAATGGGACAGGTACAGGAAGCCTCTTTAAATTTCCAACGCGCATATGGACTGGATAAGACGTTGACGGCGGCGAGAGACTCAATTGAGAAGATAAAAGTTAAAAGATAAAAATTATTCTATCAGTACAAGTACTACGAATTTGATATTTATCGATACGGTAGACATTTACCTTAAAAACACTTTTATCTTTTATCTATTAGTTTTTATCTGTATTCGCTAACTTGCAACGCAAATTCTTTCCAGGATGCCCATAATCGCACCTTCCCTCCTTGCCGCAAATTTTTTACGATTACAGGATGAATGCAACATGCTTAATAAAAGTGAGGCAGACTGGTATCATCTTGATGTGATGGATGGACGTTTTGTTCCCAATATCAGTTTTGGTCCCATGCTGATTCAATTTTTCCGAAATGCTACCAGTAAGATTTGCGACGTGCACCTGATGATAGAAGAGCCGGGCAATTATGCTGAACAATTTAAAAATGCCGGCGCTGATAACCTGACCGTACATTATGAAGCGTGCCCGCACCTCCACCGCAACATTCAACAAATAAAGGCCCTGGGTATGAAGGCAGGGGTAGCAATCAACCCACATACTCCAGTTACGCTGCTCTCGGATATTCTTCATGATATAGACCTGGTTTGCGTGATGAGTGTGAATCCCGGCTTCGGCGGGCAACAATTTATACAGCATACCTATGAAAAAACAAGGCAATTGCGCCGCATGATTGACGATAAAAAACTTCAAACGCTGATTGAAATCGACGGCGGCGTAACATTAGAAAACGCAAAAAGCCTGGTGGATGCCGGCGCACATGTGTTGGTAGCCGGCAATACGGTGTTTAAATCGGATGAACCGAGGGAGACTATTGCACAACTAAAAGCGATAAGGTAATAGAAATTATTCCTGGAGGTAAACATTAGACTTTCATCCTTTTGCATGCATTCGGACTTCCGGACTTTCTACGTATCTTGAACTGAATTCTCTTATGAAAATCACCCACCGCCAAATACTGCTAGCCTTTCTCAGCATGCTGCTTAGTGCCACTGCTTTCTCCCAAAAAAAAATCGCCCATGTTTCAGGTAAGGTTGTAGATGACAATGAAAATCCATTGCCAAATGTATCCGTAACAATACTTGGAAGGCAGGGGGGCATTACCACTAATGATTCCGGGTATTTCAGATTGCAGGTGCCTGCCGAAAGGGCGTTTGCTATCGTTTTCAGTTATTCAGGCCGCCGTACCGAGCAAAAGAATTTTCTATTAAATGAAAACGAGGAAGAAACTATAACGCTGCGCATGGAAAGGGGCGAAACAGTGCTAGGTGAAGTAGTAGTGACGGACCAGCGCGACCGGCGCGAAGCGGGGCTAATACGTCCCAATCCTAAAACGGTAATCAACCTGCCTTCGGCTATTTCGGGAGTTGAAAGTCTTATTAAAGTATTTGTAGGTTCAAATAATGAACTCACTTCCCAATATTCAGTTAGAGGTGGCAGTTATGATGAGAACCTGATCTATGTAAACGATTTTGAAGTATTCCGCCCCTACCTGGTCAGGAATGGCCAGCAGGAAGGATTAAGTTTCATTAATCCCGAAATGGTTCGGAATATAAATTTTTACAACGGTGGATACCAGGCGAGGTATGGCGACAAAATGAGTAGCGTTTTGGACATCCAGTACAAACGTCCAAAACGATTTGGAGGCTCTGCTTATGTGGGAATACTTGAGCAGGGTTTACAATTAGAAGGTATCAGCAACAATAATAAATTCACTTATTTGGTGGGCGCCCGCAACCGCACCAACAAAAACCTGCTGAGTCGCCAGGAAACTTCCGGCAATTATGTGCCTTCTTCTTCCGATTTGCAGGGATTATTTACTTACCAGTTCAGTCCAAAATGGCAAGCAGAATTGTTGGGAAATATTTCAAAAACAAAATTCACACTGGTTCCTGAATTCAGCCAGTTGACCTCTTCGGTATTTTCTCCATACTTCAGTGTTAACCTCGGTGTGGACATATATTTTGATGGCCAGGAGAGAGATGAATACAGAACGAATATGGTGGGCTTTGCGCTTATCAACCAGGTAAACCGGAGATTAAGAATGAAATGGATGGCGGGTCGTTTTGAAAACGATGAACAGGAAAACATAGACATTTCCGGGGCATACTTATTCGGAGAACGTGATTTTGACAAAAGTCAACCCACCTATGGCCTGATCATTAACCCGCTTGGTGCAGGAGTATACCAGGATTTTGCACGCAACAAACTCAATATTACAAACTGGAACATTGCACATAAGGGCAATTTGGATAAAGGTAAACATGCCATACAGTGGGGTGTTGGATACGATAAGACAGAAATCAACGACAAATTAAATGAATGGGAGTACCAGGACTCTGCCGGCTACTCACTTCCCTTCCAACCGGATTTTTTGCAAATGAATTCTGTGATCAAAACAACTGCAGTATTATCAGTAGATAAATATTCAGGTTATCTGCAGGATAATATTTTGCTGGGCGATTCGTCCCGTTCGGCAACGCTGACCGTAGGTGTTCGCTTTAACTACAATTCGTTGAATAATGAATTCCTGGTTTCACCGCGTGTAGGCGCGAGCTGGAAGCCTTCCTGGAAAAAAGATATCGTATTTCGCGTAGCAGCAGGCGCGTATCATCAGCCACCTTTCTACCGTGAATTGCGACGCTATGATGGTAGTGTGAATACAGACCTACTGGCACAAAAGAGCTGGCAGGGCGTGGCGGGATTCGATTATAATTTCATTGGCATCGCTAACCGTCCCATGCGCTGGACAACAGAGCTATATTATAAATCGATGACCGATGTGGTACCATATGATATCGATAATGTACGGATAAGGTATTTCGGAGAAAATAGTGCGAAAGCTTATGCAACAGGTATCGAGATGCGACTTTTTGGGGAGCTCGTAAAGGATGCCGAAAGCTGGGTGAGTCTCGGATTTATGCGTACGGAAGAGGATATTGAAGGCGACACATACCAGGAGTACACGCTGAACGATCAGAATGAACCAATCGATAGTATTACCGTCGAACAGGGATGGCTAAGAAGGCCGACAGACAGACGTATAACTTTCGGTATGTTTTTCCAGGATTACCTGGCTACCAATAAGAATTTTAAAGTGTATCTCAATATGCTGTATGGAAGTAATCTTCCTTACAATATTCCAGGTAGTACCAAATACCGGAACGCTCTTACCATTGATCCTTATATCCGGATTGATGTAGGTTTTAGTGCCCTGCTTCTTGATGCAGACAGGAGCAAGCGCCGTAGCCATAGTCCATTTAGAAATTTTGAAAGCATTTGGGCCAACCTCGAAGTATTTAACCTTATTGATCGCGCAAACACTATTTCTTACTTACTGGTAAAGGATTTTTCCAATACCATTTATACGATGCCTAACAGGCTTACGCCGCGACTGGTGAATTTTAAAATCATAGCAAGATGGTAAAATACCGGTATGCATTTCTTTCGATTATTTTATTGATTGCACAAGTTTCATTGAACGCACAATCAGGCCGGCATAATATAGAAGCGGGTGTAAGTGGTAATGTTCCCTATGGAATGCAATCAAATACTAATATCGGCTTGGGTATCGATGCCGGCTACCTGTATAAACTGCACGAACAAAATCTGTTGATCTTCTCTTTCGCATCTAACAAATTTCGTACAAACCTGGAAGGCAACCAGTACGATAATCATTTCAGGAGCATTAGTGCCGGTGTTCGCCATCTTTTTTCTGAAAGAATATATGCGCAGGTACTTATTGGAGGTGCGGGTTATGAAACCACGCTTGTTGATAATCATTTCCTGGGCTATGGCCAGTTGCGTGCGGGCTACCTGATGCCGAGTAGGAATACAGCTTTTGATTTCTCCATACTTATTAATCAGACCACGGAAGGAATGGGATGGTTCGGGTTGAGAGTAGGAACGATGTTGTCGTTTGGAAAGAGTACTGAGCGTTAGAATTTTTTATACCCTTAAAAGTGCAATAACCGTGTAATTATTTCTTCACCCAAAATTCGTCGGTCCAGTCGGCGCAGCTCACCGGGTGTTTTTCCAGTTCGGTATGGACAGCATTTAGTTGATCCTGTGTAAGGTGTTCTTCTAAATAGGCGAATAGTTTTCGTTCTTCCCATCGTATATGACGTTCTGCAAGATCAGCCAACGTTTTAAAAGTTTCTTTTTCAGCTTCAATGTCGAGGTTAAGTACAAGTTCACGAATTTGCGCGTGTTCATTTTGTACCTGTGCCACCCAGGGGTGTTCGGCCGGCATATAGGGAAGCAGAATCTTTTCTTCCTGGTAAAAATGTGCTTTGGTGTGTTCCTTCCAGTACCAAAGTGTATACTTCCGCAGTTTGGCGCAGGAGGTGTCGTTTTTAAGGCCCTGTCGGAGTTTCCACACAAACAATAAAGCGTCGTGGTGTTCGCGGCTTAGGGGTGCGAGTTGAGGGCTGCGTTTGATTGGCTTGATCTTTTCCATTACCAGTGGCCGATTTGCTTAAAGATAAATCAATATTCAGACGTGAAAAAAACAGTCCCAAATTAGAAGATTATTACAGACTGTAGATTTACGATTATGGAAAGATGCAGTTTCTTAAAACGCTCATAACTCTTACATAAAAAACTCTTAACTACAACTTTGGCAGGATTATTTCTATTCACATCTGTGAATAAGTAACTGTAGGATTGTACAAATTTGATCAGTTATATTTGGATACTACGCAGGCGTAGTAAAAAAGATGGGTGAGGCTTTTGTATATAAAACAAAAGACGTGAAATATCCCGGTCCACCCTTGCCGGAATTGTGAAAATAAGATTCTACTCCGCAACAAATTACTACGGAAAGGATCTATAAAAATGAAGCGAATTGACCGACACTATCATTAACCTTGAGACCGTCAACCCTATCGAGTTCTTCGGAGTAAATAATGGAAAACTCGACCTGCTCAAAAAGAAATTCCCCTTATTAAAAATTCTGTCGCGCGGTACACAACTCAAGTTGAGTGGTGCACCTGAACAGGTAGATGCTGCACGGGAAAAAATTTCCCTAATCGTTACCTACCTGGAGCGAAATGGCCACATGAGTGAGAACTATTTTGAGCAAATCCTCGGCGGGGATGATGTGGAAACCGTAGACAATTTCGTAGAACGAAATCCCAACGACGTACTTGTATTTGGCCCCAACGGCAAATCGGTAAGGGCGCGTACAGCCAACCAGAAAAAGATGGTGCAACTGGCCGAACGTAACGATATCGTTTTTGCAATTGGACCTGCCGGTACCGGTAAAACGTATACAGCCGTAGCGCTCGCTGTGCGGGCTTTGAAAAACAAACAGGTTAAAAAGATCGTCTTAACCCGCCCAGCAGTTGAGGCAGGCGAAAGCCTGGGCTTTCTACCCGGTGATCTGAAAGAGAAGATCGATCCCTACCTGCGTCCGCTATACGATGCGTTGGACGACATGATCCCGGCGGATAAATTGGGTTATTACATGAGCACCCGTACAATCGAGATAGCTCCACTTGCATATATGCGTGGCCGAACACTGGATAATGCATATATATTATTGGACGAAGCACAAAATGCCACAGATCTTCAATTGAAGATGTTTTTGACACGTATAGGTGCCAATGCCAAAGCGATCATCACAGGCGACGTAACCCAGGTAGACCTACCGCGAAATCAAAAAAGTGGTTTGTCGACAGCCGTACGCATTTTAAAGAATGTGGATGGAATAGGGCACATCGAACTGGACGAAGAAGATGTGGTACGTCACCGCCTGGTGAAAGCCATTATCAAAGCTTACAACAAAGAGCAGGGCAAGCAGGAGAATGGATAATTAGATTATTTATTTTATAAGAGTATCATAGACGGATCAAAAAGGCAGCTACGGGCTGCCTTTTGATTTATGTGCACTTTATCCGTGACTGGTGCGCCAGTTTCCTCAGGCAAAGTTTTCGTACTTTGCGCCAATGAAATACCTGTGTTTTTACTTGCTATTCCTGCTAATAATGTTTGCAGCCTGTGAATCCAACGATCGCAAGCCTGGTGGCGACCCGGTAACTGACATTGATGCTGCCAGGGATTTTATTCGTGCTTCACTTGATGGAAATTTTCAAAAAGCCAGGAATTACATGCTCAGGGATTCGATCAATGAAGAAAGGATGAACCTGATTGAAAGGGTAAGTTTATCACCTGATGAAAAGAAAGGGCTGGCTGCATCAAGCATCAACATCCATAGCGTGACCCCGGTAAATGATAGCGTAACGGTTGTAATCTATTCCAATTCCTTTAAAAACAACTGGGATACACTTCGTGTTCTTAAACAACAGGGAAAATGGCTGGTGGACTTCAACTATCTCTGGGAACATGATGCCGATACGCTGGTTCGTTATAATAACCAAGATTCACGTCCACAATGATC
The DNA here is from genome assembly GCA_965652975.1 of uncultured Chitinophagaceae bacterium. GTDB lineage: Bacteria > Bacteroidota > Bacteroidia > Chitinophagales > Chitinophagaceae > CADEDV01. The sequence goes on from CBFGYO010000069.1 coordinate 11,520, forward strand.
AATCAATTATTGCTGGTAGGATTGGGTGGCGGCATTGGCAGTATCGCACGATGGCTTTGCCAGCGGTATGCGGCAGTGCTCTACCCGCATCATTATCCACTTGGCACATGGATCGTAAACATTGTGGGTTGTTTCCTGATTGGTATATTCTGGGGGCGTTTACATGCTGCTACTATTAACTGGAAATTATTTTTGATGATAGGATTATGTGGAGGCTTTACTACTTTTTCTGCTTTCACTTTGGAGAGTATTGGTCTGATAAAACAGGAGAAACACGGTTTGTTTTTCCTGTACATTGCAGCCAGTGTGCTGGGAGGACTTGCTGCTACGTATGCAGGTATGAAGCTGTCGCGTTAATATATTTGCCTTACCTAAACCAATCTTATGCTTACGGTTAATCATCCCTGGCATGGAGCACACTACGGCGAAAAATCGCCGAAGACTGTGAATGCGCTGATTGAAATTCCCCAGGGCTCAAGATCAAAATATGAGGTGGACAAAGCTACCGGACTATTGCGACTCGACCGGGTTATCTATTCTTCTTTCCACTACCCCATCAACTATGGCTTTATCCCGCAAACGCTCGGGCAGGATGGCGACCCGCTTGATGTACTGGTACTTTGCTCCCAACCTATCCAGTCGCTGTGCCTTGTAGAAGCTGATGTAATCGGCAATATGCAAATGATGGATAGTGGCCAGGTAGACGATAAGATAATCGCTGTCGCCGCAAAAGATCCGTCTGTCAGCCATTACCAGCGCATGGAAGACCTGCCCCAGCATTTTTTACTGGAGCTTCGCAATTTCTTTGAGCAATATAAAGTTTTGGAAAATAAAAAAGTCGCTATCGACAATTTTCAGGATAAGGATACCGCCTGCAAAGTCATACAGGATGCCATAGATTTTTACAAAGAAAACTTTGCCAAATAATAGTGAACCTTAATCAACATAATAGTATGACTACGCAATTGATGATAATAGTGATCATTATCGGGCTTTCTGCCGGCATGTTAAGCGGGCTTGTAGGAGTTGGCGGCGGAATTATTATGGTACCGGCTCTTGTATTTTTTCTTCATTATACTCAGCACCAGGCGCAGGGAACTTCGTTGGCAGTGCTTACACTGCCTGTGGTAATTCTTGCATCTATATATTATTATAACCAGTGTCAGAAGTTAGGCACGCCGATCGATCTTAAAGTTGTTGCGGTACTTGCAGGAGGATTTATTATTGGTGCGTATTTCGGAAGTAAGATTGCCCTGGTAATCAATGCGGGTTTAATGAAAGCAATTTTTGCAGTGATCCTCTTTTATACCGGGTTCAAAATGTTGGAATGGGATACTGCGATTATGAGATGGGTGAAGGGATGGTTTTAGTGTAGTTGAAAGTTAAAAGATAAAAGATAAAAGTTGGGTGCCCTTCGGGAAGGGATTGAATAATCACTGGTAATAAAATTATAAATGGGAACTCAGTCCACGCGTTTCATAACGGAATCAACAGTTATCTGATTAAAAGTACCTGCGTATTGCCTGCAGCGAATGTGTGCGGCTACCGGTGTCACTATTAATGATACCTTTTTTATCAATTGTATCGATCCTCACCCTTCCTGAGGCGTGAATGATACTGTCACTATCCAATAATATTCCAACATGTACGATCTCGTCGCGATCGTCGAAGAATGCGAGGTCGCCCTTAGCCGCATCTTTTAATTTCTTTATTACAATCCCCTGTTGCGCCTGCTGCCAGGCGTCGCGTTGTAAGCCAATGCCTAGCATCTTGAAATTTACCTGTACAAAACCACTGCAGTCCACACCAAACATCGTGCGGCCACCCCATTGGTAGGGTGAATTTAGCCAGGGCCTTACCAGTTGTTCGAGGTGCGCGGGCGTTGGATCTGATTCGGTTGACTGGTATTTGCCATTGTATATATACTCTGTTTTTCCCAATTTCCCTTTTCCTTCAAAGAAGGATGGAAGTGAAGAGCCGATTGGCACATTCATGGTCATACCGCCGAGGGTGATAGTATTAAAAGCGCCTGCGGTAACAAAAGTAGGAGCGGCGTCAGAATATTTTTCTACGGTGGTTGTAAGCAGTGTTCTTGTCGTCCATCCTTCGTAAAGGTCATGGAGACTGCGAATTTTTACCCATAGGTTGCCTTTCTCTTTAATTATTTCAACAGCTTCACCAAAGAGGAGTTGATTGGACATTTCTTTCCGGTGATCTGGTTTTTTTCGTACGGGTGCTGCAGGAACTGCTACCCAAGCATAGGCCATAAAGAAATTTTAACGAAAGTAAGGATTGCAATGTGAAATTCGATCTTGTCTGCATCTGTAGAAGTGGGTAGGGTTATTAAATGATTATTAAAATAGTTTTTTCCAATAATTTTTAGTTTTTTTCTCTTGGTGTTGGCAAAGGCTACAACGATATTTACAATGTTGTGCACATAGTAAGTAGAATCGGGAGTATTAAGAACGAAGAAGTACGATTATCTAAGCTGCCGGTTGGATGTTATGCTATAGAAGGAAACCATTACTGGGAGGATCAGGACGGTTACCTCCTGCTAGCATTATTCCAACGATGCACAATCAAACGGTGGTGGCGGAGGGGGAGGGAGGGCCCACCGCAGGGTGGTGGCGGTAGGACGCTTGCATTGTGGGCAGCATGTACTGCCAAAAAAAGCATATGTGCCGATGAAATATCATAAAATAGCCAAGAAAGAGCACATGTGCCAATGATACATCATAGAATAACCAGGAAAGATACCCTTGCCGAAGAAACATCATAGAATAGCCAAGAAAGATACACGTACCAATGAAACATTATTGAATAACCAAGAAAGATACGCGTACCAATGAAACATTATAGAATAGTCAAGAAAGATACACGTACCAATGAAACTTCATTGAATAACCAAGAAAAATACTCGTGCCGATGAAACATCATAGAATTGCCAAGAAGAGCTCGCCAATGAAACATCATACAATAGCCAACAAAGAGCAAATGTGCCAATGCCACAACGTAGAATGCCAAAGAAAATGAAAATGTGCCTGTAAAAATAATAGAACACCAAAGAAACAGCATAGAGCGACAAAGAATTTGAAACCCAATTCACAGCAATCAATACAAATAACTACTTTCCGTTTGTGAACGGCGATAAATACTCCCATATCAGTGACCAGGAACTGCTCGACAGGTTCTACAGCGATCACCAAAATGAATGGCTCGGCATTTTATTGCAACGCTATACCCTACTGCTGCTGGGTGTATGCATGAAATACTTGAAAAATGAAGAAGATGCCAAGGACAGCGTGCAACAGGTTTTTCTTAAAGTGATCCAGGAATTGCAGAAATACAAAGTACAATACTTTAAATCCTGGCTGTATATGGTTGCAAAAAACCACTGCCTGATGAAATTGCGCGACAGGCAGGGAAAAGTACCCGCCGAACTCACTGATCGCCTAACAGCGACACCAGGTGATGAAAGCGATCGACAGGAACTTATGCAAAACGACCACACGTTTGAACTGCTCGAACTTGCATTAAAAGAACTAAATGCCGAGCAGCGGCAATGTGTAACTTTGTTTTACCTGCAAAAAAAAAGCTACCAGGAGATAAGCGAAAGTACCGGCTACTCCCTGCTACAGGTGAAAAGTTTTATACAGAACGGAAAAAGGAATATGAAGATATGGATTGAAAAAAAAATAAGCGAGGAAACGAACCGCTAGTCATGCAAGGCAACCTGAAAGACATATTATCCCATTTATCCACTGACATCGACCAGGAAACACTATTGCTGTACCTGCAAGACAAGCTGCCGGAAGAAAAGAAGCATGAACTGGAGAAGCAATTAATGGAAAACGAATTTGCGGGTGACGCGCTGGAAGGATTGCGTGAAATTAAAGACAAACAGCAAATCAGCTTTATGGTAGAAATGCTGAATCGCGATCTGAAAAAAAAGACGGAGAAAAAACGCAAGCGACGTGAAAAAATGCAAATCAAAGACCAGACCTGGCTCTACATTTCTGCAATTATTATTATACTTCTTATTATCATCAGCTACCTGGTTGTTCTTAGGTCAAAAGGCTAAACCTCGATTAGATAAAAGTTAAAGGATAAAAGATAAAAGTTTTTTGGATCGAACTTCCCGGCATCTCTATGAGTTAACTCATCTGTAAAATAATTAGTGATTTTTTGCAATAATTGATTACATGCAGAAGCTTCGATTAAATAAACTTTTATCTTTTCACTTTTATCTTTTATCTCTCAATACCTCACCTTCCCTTCCATCCTCTTCCATTCCTCAAATACAGCTTTTGCCTCCGCATGCGGTGCATGGATGAACGGAATTTTCCTGGATTCCATCGGCGCATTTATTTCATGATAAATAAAATCATCGTCAAAGTCAATGCCGGCAGCATCAAATCGCGTATTGGCATAGATCACACGCCTGGGCCTCGCCCAGTAAATTGCACCAAGACACATTGGACAGGGCTCGCAACTGGTGTAAATATCGCAACCATCCAATTGGAATGTACCCAGCCTGGAACAGGCATTCCGGATGGCCACCACTTCGGCATGAGCTGTCGGATCGTTGGTGGAGGTAACCGCATTGGACCCCTCACCAATTATCTCATCGTTGAGGACAATGACACAACCAAAAGGGCCTCCATTTCCTTTTTGTACACCCTGCCCGGACAACACTATTGCTCTTTCTAAAAACAGTCTTTCTTTTTCAGTAAGCATAACGGTAAATAAATGAATGAAATAGAGGCAAAGAAATGTGTATTAAACCGCCATTTTCCACAGTTTTTACACCGTTTTGCATCCAATATGAAGTTAATATTAATTTTAAGTTAACCGCTGGATGCCTTCCCAAAGCTTCGTAGCTTTTCATCTTTCAGTACTAAATTAAATCATTTTCTATGCGTTGGGAAACGATCAGCACCACGGATAACCATGAAATTTACAGGTTAAACCACCGCGATAAAACGCTGCTCACCCTCACCCTACATCCCTTTTCAAACACTGCAAGGGTGGAAAAAGAAGATCAAAAACGAGTATTCCAAATCAGGAAAGAAGGTTTTCGCCGCAACAGGACCGTTTTGAGAAATGAATACGGTATTAAGATGGGCGAATTGGGTGTAGAACATAAAGTTCACTTCATCGACCTGGAAAAAGAACGCTTTTATTATCACATTCAGCATAATCCGCAACCGGAACTCGTGATCTACAAGGAATCGATTGACAAACCAATCCTTGTTTGCGGACTTGATGTAAAAAGCGGGGAGACATCCATCCATATGGAAAAGGAAAAAATGCCGGCTTCTACGTCTATAAGTTTATTAATGGCATTATGCTGGTACATGTTCCTCCCCGTTACTAAAGAGGATACGGTACGTCAATTCGTGTAAGGTTTGCGCAAACCTGCCTTCCGGCCTTAATTCGCGTAGCTGCGCGAAGGCACAGCAAGCAAGGACGCAAAAAGATTGAAATACAGAGGCGCAAAGGAATTCTATAGCTAACAATTGAATAATTAGAATTGAAAAGCTCTAAAGTTTTTCCCACACTTTTTTTGCAAAGCTCTCCAGCGAGGGATCTCGCGCGCCCATTAGCAACAACACACAATTATCCGTTAGGTGCGAGCGAACCGACGACAAAAATTCATCGCGGTTCTCTACAAAAAAAGCGTTCTTCCCTCTTGCTTTGAGGTCATTAATAAGATCGGCGGCTGAAATATCTTTCGTGGTGGTACCACCGGCATAAAAAATTTCACTCATCCAGATTTCATCTTCGTCTCGCAGTATATCACCTATTTCTTTTACAAAATCGGCCCGAAGGAATTTTGTAGGCCCATAGCCATGCGGCTGAAACCATCCAATAACTTTTGGTGCTATCGGTTGACAGGCTGCTATGGCGGCTGCACATTTTACCGGGTTGTGCGCATAATCGTCTATGAGGTGCACACCAGCTTTTGTTCCTAATAATTGGTGGCGCCGATAAATCCCTTCATAATTGGCAAGAGCCTGGGCACACAGCTCCAGCGAAACACCAATATGACTTGCAACAGCCGACGCTGCTACCGCATTCTCCATGTTATGCCTGCCTGCCAGTTGCAATTGAAATTTCACGGAATTAAGATCAAAGGAAATTTTCATTTTCTCCTGCACAAAATTCTTTGCGCGATACCCCGCTGGCTCGCCAGAAGTAGAAAAATCTTTATTAATGTGCTGTGATAGTTGCTTTGCTAATACATGCGACTGGTTGACAATAAAATCCCGGCTATTGCCCTTGAAGGTGGAAAACACATCCATCAAAATATCGATCTCCTTATGATCTTTATCTACGTTTAGCAATAACCCAATTTCAGGTTTGTACAATACGATGGAACCATCACTTTCATCTGCCTCTATTACCAGCCATTCACCTGAACCTACTTTAGCATTTCCAATCTTGCCATTTCGTATTATGCTGATCAACCCTGCACCACTGATAATGCTTGGGGCCATACCCGCATACTCAAGTATATCAAACAACATTGCACTGGTTGTGCTTTTACCACTGGTGCCACCCACAGCAATCGTTTTCTTGCTGGCTGCAATTATTGCCAGCAATTCCGCACGTTTGATAATCGGGATATTAAGTTGTTTGGCCTTCTGTACTTCTGCCACTGTATCTTCCACAGCCGTCGACACCACTACAAGATCCGTATCAGCAGTGATGCCGGAACCATCCTGAACATAACAGCGTATCCCTTCCGCCTCCAGTTTTTCTTTTATCTCGTTGTATTCACCGGGCTTAAAAAAACGATCACTGCCGGCAACCTGTTTATCATTTCCCTGGAGATATTGAGCAATGGCACTCATACCCGTGCCGGCAATACCTATAAAAAAAGGTTTATGAAAATCCTGTATGTTATTCATTATGACAAATATATCTTATTAGATAAAAGTTGAAAGATAAAAGATAAAAGTTTCAACCCATCCCTGCATATAGGCCTATGTTTGGGCACCGCCTGGGAAAACTTTTATCAGCTCACCCTCCAGCTCATCCCACGCTATTCCCAACCTGTCGCTGCCTGCAGCAATTGATACAAGCCTTTATATTTTCTTCACTTTTTACAAATTATCATTGCCATTCCATTTAACCTTATACTTAAAAAATTCTGTCATGCTTTTCAACAACCAATTGCTTGCCCATACAGGTACCTCTGTAGAGGAACTGGCCGGCAAAAAAATCCTATTCGCCAATTTCCCGGCGGATGGCCATTTCAACCCGATGACGGGTCTGGCTGTGCATCTTCAATCACTTGGATGCGATGTGCGCTGGTATACTTCCGGGTATTATGCTCAAAAAATTCAAAACCTTCAAATCAAACATTATCCCTTCCGCCATGCGAAAGATGTAAATGGCGGCAACCTGGAACACGTTTTTCCAGAACGTGAGCAGATTAAAGGTGCGGTGAAGAAACTGAACTTTGATATGATCCATGCTTTCATCCTGCGCGGTCCCGAATATTATGCGGATATCGTTGATATCTACAAAGAGTTTCCTTTTGAAGCACTTGTTGCTGATTGTGCCTTCACAGGTATACCATTTGTAACAGATAAAATGAATATCCCGGTGATTTCAATTGGTGTATTTCCACTCGTGGAAACATCAAAGGACCTTGCGCCTGCCGGTTTGGGTTTGACGCCGAAATTTTCATTTTTTGGAAGAGTAAAACAGGCGCTGCTCCGTTTTGTCGCCAATAAAATACTCTTTGCGAAGCCAAACAAAGTAATGCGTAATGTTCTCGGCGATTACAGCATAGATCATATGAACCTGAATATTTTCGACCTGATGGTTAAGAAGTCAACATTGTTGTTGCAAAGTGGAACACCGGGTTTTGAATATTACCGCAGCGACCTTGGTAAAAACATTCGCTTTATAGGTTCCCTGCTACCATACCAGGCTGCTAAAAAAAGGGACACATGGTTTGACGAACGCCTAAATAAATACGAAAAAGTAGTGATCGTAACGCAGGGAACGGTTGAAAAAAATCCTGAAAAGATTCTCGTACCCACTCTCGAAGCTTTTCGCGACTCGGACGTACTGGTAATTGCTACAACGGGAGGTTCAGGTACAGACGCACTGAAAAAACGTTTCCCACAGGAAAATCTGATCATCGAAGATTTCATCCCTTTTGCCGACATCATGCCATATGCTGATGCATATATCACGAATGGTGGTTATGGAGGTGTTCTATTGGGTATCGGTAACCAGTTGCCACTTGTGGTAGCAGGTATTCATGAAGGTAAAAATGAGATCAATGCACGCATCGGCTATTTTAAGCTGGGTATAAACCTGAAAACTGAATCTCCAAAGCCCGAGCAAATGCGAAAAGCAGTGAGAAAAGTTTTAAGCGACGAAACCTACAGGAAAAATGTAATAAAGCTGGCAAAAGAATTTGCTGGCTA
>CBFGYO010000070.1:0-19950 GCA_965652975.1 uncultured Chitinophagaceae bacterium
CTGCGAAAAGTCTTCAGCATATACTATTTTATCACCGGGGACAAAGTCGTATTTCGAATAACTCTTTATACCGCCACCCTTACTCTCCGTCTTTACAGTAGTTTCGCCATCTTTTGTTTTTTCCTTTACCTCGCCTTCACTTGTTTCTGTCTTTGTTTTATTCTTCCCTTCAATTTCGTCCAGGCCTTTATCAATAGACTGGTCAACTTTTTGATCGGCCCGTTGCTTCGCTTTGATTTTTATCTTATCTAAAATTTGGGAAGATGCATTGGATTGAAATAACAATGCGGTGACGAGTAGGATAAGCAGTGACTTTTTCATATTTCCATGGTTTAATTACCAAAGGAATGGAAAAACAATACTGCTGACAATCGGATGAAAATCTGATTTATTGCGTTATTTCTGCTGAAGAACCTTTGCTACCGCCTGTGATTTTGAGTTTACATGTAACTTTTCATATATATTACAGATGTGACTTCGCACGGTGTGTATGCTTACAAAATACTTTTCACCGATCTTTTTATAACTAAGTCCGTCAACAAGTCCATTGAGAATTTCTTTTTCACGAGCCGTGAGCTGGTATTGTTCCAGCGGCGCTGTGGCAGTTGATTGAAAAGCCTGTATTACTTTCCGGGCAATGGATGGACTCATTGGGGCACCACCCTCGTACAGTTGTTGCACAGCTTCGAGTATTTGTTCGGGCGGTGTTTTTTTAAGCAGGTATCCCGATGCGCCGGCACGAATGGCGTCGAATATTTTATCATCATCTTCAAAGACGGTGAACATCAATACCTGTATATTTTCAAAATTCTGTTTTACCGTTCTCACTCCTTCAATTCCATTGATACCGGGAAGACCAATATCCATGAGTATTATATCAGGAGTAGCCTTGCGAAGGTCGCTTACAATATTGTTGAGGTTGCCTGCCGTACCCGTGCAGATCATTCCCTGCGAACGGTTGAAAAGCTGCTCAAGCGTTTGTCGCAGTATTGTATTGTCTTCTATTACAACTACCCTGATCATGATTCCAAATATGGTGAATAAAAAGCACTCATACTATCGGATATTTATTTGATTTTAGTTTGAAGAAATACAGTAGTACCCTTTACTTCACTAGAACAGATATTGATCACAGCATTTATTGCTTCGGCTCGTTTTCTCATACTGATGAGGCCGTTGCCCAGCCTGATACTTTGCTCGTTGAAGCCAATTCCGTTGTCGCGGATTTCTATGGCTAATATGTTATTCCTGTACTTTACGTCAATGTCTGCACGGGTACATTGGGAATACTTCGCCAGGTTATTGATCGCCTCTTTCATGATAAGGTATATATGCTGTCGGCTTTCCATATTCAAACGTGCTTCACGGATAGAATCGTCAATAAGTATGGTGTAATCAATATCCTTGGCTTCAAAAAGGGTTGCAGCAAATCTTTTTACCCGTACCATCAGGTCCTGTATGGAATCATTGCGGGGATTAATACTCCAAACGATATCATCCATTTTTTCCATCAGTGACACTGAACTGTGTTTTATCTCCTGCATCATTCCCGATGACTGTGTATAATCCTTTTCATGCGATGCCATATCACTAAGAATAGATATTGAACTAAGAGTGGAACCAATATCATCATGCAGGTCGGTTGAAATGCGGCTACGCAATCTTTCTACCTGTAGTGCCTGGCGTAAATGATATCGGTAAACAAGAAAAAGGATTATCGCTGACAATAAAAGCAGACTGGCTACGAACCACCAGCTTTTCCAGAATGGTGTTGAAATGATAAAGCTGAAACTCGCGGACTGTTCACTCCATTGTCCCCCGGCATGTTGTGCCTGCGCCCGAAATGTATATCGGCCAGGAGGGAGATTATAGCTAACAAAATTTCTGTCGCCGGCATAAATCCAATCTTTATCCTGTCCTTCCAGCTTGTATCGATAATGAAGTGGCGCATCAGCCGACAGGTCGACACCGGCAAAACTGAAACTGACAACCTTTACTCCTGACGGGAATTTCTTTTCGGCAAATGGCAGGTAAGAAGAAAGTGTGCTGTCTTTTCTGCCATTTACAGCCACTTCTGTGAGATATATGATTGGAGCAGGCCGCGACAAGATTTCTGAAGGGTTGTGATACTCCAGCAAACCCGCCTCCGTTCCCACCCATATTTTATTTTCTCCGGCATAAATGAAATTGCATGCTTCTGTTAGATCCTCGTGTTGTAGTGTAATTTTTTTTACATCAACCCGATCTCCGGAAAATGTCAAAATATTTACGCCTTTATTCGTGGCAACATACACGATGCCCGCCTGGTCCTGTGTAATATGTTTTACCCAATTGTCAGCCAGGCCCGATGCACGATCAATAAGTATAGTTGTTGAATCTTTTTTTGCGCGAATAATAAATAGCCCATTCGTGCGTGTGCCGAAATAAATATTTCCTTGGCGGTCGATAAAGGAGGAGCGTATTTTTAAATCAGGATGTCCTGTTTTTGCTGAATATTCCTTTTCCAACCGCAGCATGTTGTCACGGATTTGATATTTACGTATTCCATGCCCGCGGTAGCCCACCCATACATTGCCATGTTCATCTACAACCACTCCGTCGATATGATCCTTCAGCTCATTGTCCTGGTTAATTTTCCTGGCATTGTCACCGTCCCACGTGTATATGTCACCTTTCAATGTGCCGGCCCATATTGTGCCCTTCGTGTCTTTAAAAGCCCTGGTAGTTTGCAAAGGTGATTCGGCATGAATTGAATTGTTGTGGATGCTCGCTATTCCGGTTTCAGTACCAGCAATTATTTTTCCATCATCACTTTCAATCATCCATGAAATATAACCAAGCCTTTCACCATTTAGTTGATGGTACGTCTTAAAGGAATTCTTCCGCTTACTGGTAATGCCATTATATGTACCAAGCCATAAATCACCATCACCGTTGGTTGCAATGCTGGTGATCATTGAATGCGAAGGACCGGAGCGTAAGTCGTAAAATATACTATTCTCTTTTACTAATCTCGTTAATCCTTTTCCGGAACAGGCCCAGGTGATATTGGCTTTGTCGAAATAAACCGAAGAGGGGATGGCTGGCAGACCTTCACGGAAATCATAACCAACAAGCGAATCCTTGCCAAGGCGATAAAGTTTGTCAGAACAGATCCACCACTCATTTGTGACCGGGTGCTTCGTTGCACTATACACGCCATGGCCGTTAAGTAAAGTTTTGCTCCCTACACCCCGAAGTGAATGTTCTGGGTCGTCAAAAATTAATAATCCCTTGTCCGTGCATACAAAAATTTTTTCGTCATCTGCATTCATGTTGTTTACTTCCAGCTCTGTAAACATTCGACCTGCATATTCCCACCTTCCGTTATTTTTCGAATATGCTACAATCCCGGTGGAACAACCAAAGAACAACCATTTCTTTTTATGATATAAAACAGACGTGAATTGTTTGTTGAGGAGCGAATTGGCGGGATCGAATAAACTGAACTTGTGACCATCAAACCAATATATATTCTGGTCGGTAGCAACGATAAAGCTGTTATCGTCATATTGTATCATGCTGAAAATACTGTTTGCGTTTGCTTCTACTTGCAAGCTGTCGGGACGATAGTTAATAAAATGATCATCTTTAAACCTGTATATACCATTATAAAAGGTAAGCACCCATGTATTGCTGTCCGCATCATTAAAAAAACCGGTTACGTATACCGGTTGCTTTTCAGGAATGGGCGAAGGCTCGCTAAAACGATGGCCATCAAATAATGTAATACCAAACACTGTTCCTACCCAAAGCAGGCCCCGCTTGTCTTCAATCACAGCGGTTACCTGGTTGCTAACCAATCCGTCTTTCGTAGTAAATGTCTTAAAGGGAAGTAACTGCGCATTAGCGCTGTTAATATAGAAAGTAAGCAGCAGCAGATATTTCAACCGGCACCCCATAACGTTGTGAGTTGAAATTAATAAATAAAATCATGGACTGTTACACTCTTGGTCGCCAGGGTATTTCTACAACATTCATTGTATGACCCATAAACCTGCTCAACACAAATAAATAGTCACTTAATCGATTAATGTACTTTATGATCAGGGGCTCTGCCAGTTCACCTTCAAGACGCACGCAACACCTTTCGGCTCTACGGCATACACATCTGGCAATATGTAGATGTGAGAGGGTAGGGTGCCCGCCCGGAATGATGAAGTTCTTCATCGGTGGAATCATTTCATTCATCCTGTCCATTTCTTTTTCCAAAAGGGTTACATCGTTTTCATGCAGATCAGGAATTTGCATTTTTGGTTCCTTAACGGGGTCGCAGGCGAGAGAAGAACCAATTGTAAAAAGGCGATCCTGAATTTCCTGCAATACCTGCCGAGCTTCTTCGCCAGTTACCAGGTCGCGGCAAAGGCCGATATATGAATTGAGTTCGTCAACCGTACCGTAAGCTTCGATTCGCAAGTGACTCTTCGGCACTTTTGTACCACCGATGAGTGTTGTCATTCCTTTGTCGCCTGTTTTTGTATAAATTTTCATTGCCATAGTGAGGCGGTTATCCTATTGGGTATGATTGTGATGATGAATCATTTTCAGACGTCTTCACCTCGCATGCTGAATTGCTTCCTGTTTATTGTCGCTTTCAATAATTCCGTCGCGCAGGCGCACAACCCGCAATGCGTGGTTGGCAATATCCTCTTCGTGTGTTACCAATACCACTGTATTGCCGCGGCGATGAATATCTCCAAATATGTCCATGATCTCGTGCGACGTTTTGCTATCCAGGTTTCCTGTAGGTTCATCTGCGAGAATAATGGCAGGATCGTTGACCAGTGCACGGGCGATGGCTACACGCTGTGACTGACCACCACTCAATTCGTTGGGACGGTGATGACTGCGATCTGCAAGGCTGACCATATCCAGCACATGGCGCGCTTTTTCATTTCGCTGTTTCCGGCCCATGCCTCCATAAACGAGTGGTAGTGCAACATTTTCCAATGCTGTAAGCCGGGGTAATAAATTGAATTGCTGGAAGACAAACCCAATTTCTTTATTGCGCACATCTGCCAGTGCATTGTCTTCCATTTTGCTTACATCGCTATTATTTAAAACATAAATGCCGGACGTGGGAGTATCAAGACAACCGAGGATATTCATTAATGTACTTTTGCCCGAGCCGGATGGTCCCATTAATGCTACATATTCATTTTTGAAAATATCGAGCGAAATACCTTTAAGCACTTCCAGCACGTTCTTTCCCATGAAATAACTCTTCCGTATTTTTTCAAGATGTATGATCGGGTTCATATTGGGTCGTTAGTCGCGTATTAAAGTTGTGGTCCCGCAATTTATTTTTGAATCACTTTCGGCACCTTAAAAAACTGGTCATCATGCATTGGGGCGTTTTTCAAGGCTTCCTCGCGGCCGACAGAGCCCTTTACTTCATCTGCTCTGAATACATTTACCTGGTCGCTCATATGCAACAGTGGAGTTACTTTTTCCAGGTCAAGCTCACCCAGTTTTTCTACAAAGCCTATCATGCGTTGCAGATCATGTTTGATCTCAACTTTTTCAGCATCCGAAAATCTTAGTCTTGATAGTCTTGACAGTTTATCTACCAGGGCATCATTTACTTCCATTTGACAAATATAGTCGTTAGTCCGTAGTGATTACGCTACTGTCGATTGACGGTTTTAAGGCTCATAAATGAGTTTCGACTCCCGACTTATGATTATCTTCGCCGCTTATGTCAGGCAATAAAGAAATAGTAATGAGTGGCATTCGTCCCACTGGCTATTTGCACCTTGGTAACTTTTTTGGTGCAGTGAAAAATTATGTCCGGATGCAGGAAGAGTTTCAGTGTTATTTTATGGTGGCCGATCTGCATTCGCTCACCACGCATCCCGATACAAAAGAGCTGAAAGAGAATGTACACCGGGTAATGTCGGAAAACATTGCCTGTGGCCTGGATCCCGACAAGGTGGCTTTTTACTGCCAGAGCCATGTGCATGAAACAGCAGAGCTGTACCTATATCTTAATATGCTCGCGTATAAAGGTGAGCTGGAGAAAACTGTAACATTTAAGGAGAAGGTGAGGCAGCATCCTGACAACGTAAATGCCGGCCTTCTTACCTATCCCGTACTGCAAACTGCGGATATCATTTTGCACCGCGCTTCCTACGTACCGGTTGGAAAAGACCAGGAACAGCACCTCGAAATGGCGCGAAATTTTGCCAATCGTTTCAATCACCGCTATGGCAATATCTTCCCGGAGCCACAGGCGTTTAATTATGGCAGTGAGCTGGTGAAGGTGCCAAGTTTGGACGGTACGGGGAAGATGAGCAAGAGTGAAAACCAGTATGCCACACTTTATTTGTCAGATAATGATGAGCTAATCCGTAAAAAAGTGATGAAGGCAAAAACGGATGCAGGACCGACAGAGCCCAATACACCCAAGCCTGATTATATTGAAAACATTTTTCTGTTGATGCAATTGGTAAGTTCACCGGACGTAATAAGCAAATACCAGCACGATTACGACAACTGCTCCATCCGCTATGGCGACATGAAAAAGCAATTGGCTGAAGATATGATCCGTTTCATAGCACCCATCCGCGAAAAGGCCGAGGCTATCCGTAACGATGGAAAATACCTGAAGGAAGTAATGGAGAAAGGGGCTGAGAAGGCCCGGAAGAGTGCCGCTGCCACCATGAACTTAGTGCGGGACGCGATAGGGCTGAACTATTTTTAGGCCCTCATTTCCCTACCCAAATTGTCAAACTTTCTTTTGAAATAAGTGGCAAAAGAGTATATATTCAATTTTTAAAACAAAATATCCGCTGGTGCGGAATGATGCATGGCAAAAGCAAAAAACAAAATATCCGCTGGTGCGGAATGATGCATGGCAAAAGCAAAAAAACCCAAGCATATTGCAGTTGCGGGTAATATTGGAGCCGGTAAGACCACGCTGACGGAAATGCTGAGCAAGCATTATAAATGGATACCGAACTTCGAAGATGTGGATCACAATCCTTACCTGATGGATTTTTACGAGGATATGCCTCGATGGAGTTTTAACCTTCAGATATTCTTCCTCAATAGCCGGCTCAGGCAGCTTGTAGATATTCAGAAAGGAACCGAAACGGTGATCCAGGACCGGACGATTTATGAAGACGCCAACATATTTGCTCCCAACCTGCATGAAATGGGACTGATGAGCAAGCGGGACTTTGACAATTATTTCCATTTTTTCCAGACATTGAAGTCGCTGGTGCAACCACCAGACCTGCTCATCTATCTTAATGCTTCGGTACCTACGCTTGTGGGCCAGATCCAGAAAAGAGGGCGTGAGTATGAGGAGAATATACGACTCGACTACCTCAAACGCCTGAATGAATATTATAATAAGTGGATTGCGGATTATAAAGAGGGTCAATTGCTGATAATTGACGTGGATAAGAATAAATTTGCAGAGAAGGACGAGGATTTTGGCGAGATCATCCGCAAGGTAGATGCTCAATTATATGGTTTATTTTAAAGTGAATGTGATGATGAAAGTGATAGCTACAATTGCCTTATTCGTACTGGCAGGTTCAGTACAGGCACAATCCCTCAAAGACGCCCTCTATGGTGGTCGCCTTAAGAACGACACAGGCGCAGTAATCAAAAAAACAGATACCCTCCAGTTGAAGGAAAATATGGCCAAAAAGGTCGCCGATGATTCTGCAAAAAAAGCGGAAGAAACGGCAAAGAAAGCGGCCCTTGCGACAGCTATTGCAACTGGCGATACTGCAACGGCCAGGGTACTCGCTGCACCACCTGCCGAAACAGTGGCTCCTGCCGATGCTGCAGCCATTCCCGTAGCCACGATTCCCAAGGATAATAATAAGATCTGGAAAGATTTTGTGGAAGAATACACTGCAATTATCAAAGCAGAAGTTATCCCTGATAAGAAAATAAAGAATGGAACTTACTCCGTGCTCATCGAATACGAGATCGGCCTCGATGGATATGTAACTACCCAAAATATCTCGGCCTCACCAGAAAGCAAATACCTGGTAGAGCAGGTCAAACTTCGCATGATGAACAATGCTCCGCAAATGAACCCTGTGCTTATGAGCAATGGGAAGCCGAGGAAAGCACTAAAGAAACAAATGCTGGTTTTCCCCAAAGAAAAGTAGTAACTGTTATTAGACCAGATAAAAGATAAAAACTAAAAGATAAAAGTTGTATTCAGGCGATACCTTCGACCTTTACAACTTTTATCTTTTAGTTTTTATCTTTTATCTAAAGTTTAAATGGCTTTTACTGTAATAGAATGAACAGCATCACTCATATCTTTTATTAAGGAGGCATCTTTCTCAATAGCATTACCCACAACTATCACATCAGCACCAGCCTTGCAATTGAGGTAGGCTTTTTCCGGGTCTACGATTCCGCCGCCGATTATTAGAGGTACTTCGATATGTTCCGCCACGATGCGGATCATACTTTCGGTGATCGGACGTTTGGCCCCGCTGCCCGCATCCATGTAAATAAGTTTCATACCCAGCATTTCGCCCGCCATAGCGGTGCACATTGCTATTTCATTTTTGTCGGCAGGAACGGGGGAGGCATTGCTGATATATGAAACGGTAGTGGGAGCGCCACCATCCACTACAATATACCCGGTAGGCATGATCTCGAGGCCGCTTTGTTTTACAAATGGGGCCGACACTACGTGTTGACCAATCAACAACTCCGGGTTACGTCCCGATATAAGTGAAAGGTATAATAGCGCATCTGCATATTTGCTTACCTGCGACGGACTGCCGGGAAAAAGAATTACAGGTATTTGACAGTGTTTCCTGATATGTTGTACGCATTCATCGAGGTGATTGGAAATAACGAGACTTCCACCCACCAGTAAATAATCAACACGGGCAGCTACGGCCCGTTCAATCAGTTCGTCAAGCACCCGGGTATTTACCTTGTCAGGATCGATCAAAACCGCAAAGGATTTTTTTCCCAGCTTTTTCTTTTCAGATAAGGAATTATATATTTCTGACTTCATCTGATACAAAAATGCCGAAAAGTTTTTGAGTTTCAAAAGAAGTCAGAATTACACTATGACGAAGAATCCATGAATTACAAGTTTTAAGGCGAAAAACGTGTTTTTCCTATAATGCTCGTTATATGTAATAATGATTAATGTTTGAAGTTTTTGTTGAGTGAGTTGGAGAATTTGGAGTTGGAGAGCGGTGAGGATTTGGAGTTAGTACGGCCACAGAGCTCACAGTGAAGCTCAGAGTTACACAGAGATTCGTTGTGATCTTCGTGGATTCTTTGTGCCCGTTGTGATCCAAAACACCAACCAGTTAAAGGATTGCCATGTAAGTGAAGTAAACTCTGTGTAACCCTGTGCTTCCCCGTGAGCTCTGTGGCCGTACTAACTCCACATCCCTCACCTCTCTCACCCTCACTTCAAAACATTACGTTTAATCATTACCGTTTCTCATTCTTATTAGACGAATATCATAGGTAATACGAACAGTATTTATAAAGTCAATTGTAGCTTTCCGCGAAATAATGCATCGAGCGATTTGCAAATTCATATGTAAAATGTGCGACTATCATTTACATAAAATATCAATTCATTCCTGCTATTAAAATTTTACCATTATGTAACGGCTGTATTACGTGATCAGCACGGTTTTTGGGGCATTGATCTTTTGAAATGCAGTGTTATCAACGGTTTCAGGGCATTGGTTGTTTGAAATCCTTGCGGGAATTGTGTTGGAAAGACTTGTTTGAAGGCGTAATAATTTTTTAATGCAACGAATTGAATTTTCCAAAATTTTTTTAGCATAATATAGTTTTACCCCTGTTGAAAAATCAGCTAATGCAACAGGGGAAAGCACTTCAGGATTTTTACTAAGTCTTTTCCACACAATGTTAATATTTGAAGGTTTGATTTTCCCTTTGTAAAAAATACTTTCGTAATAGACCTCTCGCCTGAGGGGAATTTTTGAAACCAGGACCAGAAACCCAATAAATTCGATAGTTATGGCAAATAAGAAGCAGGCATCCGCCAAAAGCGGGTTGCAGTTTAGTCGTCGCTTCACTCGTGATGATGTCAATGTGTATGATCAGTTCGAGTATGATTACCGTACCTCCGTTATCCGTAATCCTACCGGTGAAGTTGTTTTTGAAATGAACAACGTGGAAGTACCTCGTCAGTGGAGCCAGATAGCCACCGATATTTTAGCTCAAAAATATTTCCGCAAAGCAGGAGTACCCCAACCCGATGGTAGCCTCGGTCGCGAAACATCGGCAAAACAGGTAGCCCACCGCCTCGCGCATTGCTGGCGGGTATGGGGTGAGAAATACGGTTACTTTGCATCGGAACAGGATGCACAGGTTTTTTACGAGGAACTGGTGTACTCCATTCTCAACCAGATGTGTGTTCCTAATTCACCTCAGTGGTTCAATACCGGGCTGTATGAATGCTATGGTATAAAAGGAAAACCACAGGGTCACTATTACGTGGACCCCGCAGACGAGGTGTTAAAGCGTTCTACGTCTGCATACGAGCGCCCACAGCCGCACGCGTGCTTTATCCTGAGCGTGGAAGACGACCTGGTAAACGACGGCGGTATCATGGACCTCTGGGTGCGTGAAGCCAGGATCTTCAAATATGGTTCAGGAGTTGGTACTAACTATTCCAACCTTCGTGGTGAAGGCGAAAAACTTAGTGGTGGTGGTAGTTCATCAGGATTGATGAGCTTCCTGAAAATTGGCGATCGCGCCGCAGGTGCAATTAAATCCGGTGGTACTACCCGTCGTGCAGCCAAAATGGTGTGCCTCGACCTGGACCATCCCGAGATAGTTGAATTTATCAACTGGAAGGTAGAGGAGGAGAAGAAGGTTGGTGCGCTTATCTCTGCCGGTTATGCCAGCGACTATGAAGGAGAAGCCTATAAAACAGTAAGTGGTCAGAACTCAAATAACTCGGTACGTATTCCCAATGCCTTTTTTGAGAAACTGGAAAGAAACGAAGATTGGGAACTTACGGGTCGCATGGATGGCAGGGTAATGAAAAAAATTCCTGCAAGAGAATTGTGGAACCAGATCGCATATGCTGCCTGGCGTTGTGCAGATCCCGGTACGCAGTACAACACAACAATCAACGAATGGCACACCTGCCCGGCAGGCGGAGAAATCAGGGCTTCCAATCCCTGCTCTGAATACATGTTTCTCGACAATACAGCCTGCAACCTGGCATCTGCCAACCTGATGAAGTTTTTTGACACAGAAAACAACCAGTTTGATGTAGAAGGATATGAGTATAATTGCCGCCTGTGGACAGTAGTATTGGAACTGTCAGTACTAATGGCACAGTTTCCTTCAAAAGAAGTTGCGCAACTGAGCTATGAGTACCGCACGCTTGGTCTGGGTTATGCTAACCTCGGAACGATGTTGATGGTAAGCGGAATCGCTTACGATAGCGAAGAAGCCAGGGGTATTGCCGGTGCAATCACAGCTATCATGACTGGTATTGCTTATAAAACATCTGCGGAAATGGCCCAGTCACTTGGTGCTTTTCCCCGGTACCAGGACAACCGCGAGCATATGTTGCGCGTGATGCGCAATCACCGCCTGGCTGCATATGATGCCGATGAATATGAAGGACTGAGCCTGAAACCACAGGGCATTCACGCAAAATATTGTCCTGACTATCTCCTGAAAGCCGCCTGCAAAGCATGGGATGATGCAGTTGAAATGGGAGAAAAATACGGATACAGGAATGCACAGGCGACAGTAATCGCACCCACAGGTACGATCGGGCTGGTGATGGATTGCGATACTACGGGTGTAGAACCAGATTTTGCACTTGTGAAATTCAAGAAATTGTCCGGCGGCGGATATTTCAGGATCATTAACCAGTCGGTACCAGCCGCGTTACGGAACCTCGGGTATAATGAAAAAGAGATCGACGCTATTATTAAATACGCAGTGGGCAGTGCTACGTTTGCAGGGGCACCATATATCAATCACCAGGTGCTTAGTGAAAAGGGATTTATTGCCGACGAAATAAAGAGGCTCGATACCGCAGCGGCAACCGCCTTTGAAATTGGTTTTGTTTTCAATAAGTACACACTCGGCGAAGAGTGCCTTCAACGCCTCGGATTTACGCCTGAACAATACAATAATTTCGAATGGAGCCTGCTGGAAGCCCTTGGCTTTACAGACGAACAGATTGAGGCCGCTAACGATTATGTATGCGGTACCATGATGCTCGAAGGAGCTCCTTTATTAAGGGACGAACACCTGCCCGTTTTTGACTGTGCCAACCGTTGCGGTAAAAAAGGTCAACGGTACATACATGCCCATGGACATATCCGTATGATGGGTGCTACCCAGCCTTTCATCAGTGGAGCGATCTCCAAAACGATCAATCTGCCACATGAGGCGAGCGTAGAAGAAATTGCAGATGCATACCTCCTGAGCTGGAAACTCGGATTGAAGGCAAATGCATTGTATCGCGATGGTTCCAAATTGTCGCAACCGCTCAGTACCAAGAGCGATAAAAAGAAAAAGACAGAAGAGGCACCGGCAAAAACTGAAGCAGCCATACTTCCAGGAATGGACCAGGGTGAATCAAACATCGTGGATCTCGGCAAGCTTACAGTGGAAGAGCTGCTTGAAGAAGTACAAAAGAGGGTACAATCATCACCTGATACCAAACTAAAACGCAAACTTGCAAGCATTGTCGAGCGTCGCTCATTGCCAGCAAAGCGTAGAGGTTTTACGCAAAAGGCGAAGATCAATGGACAGGCAATCTTCCTGCGTACCGGTGAATATGGTGACGGCACATTGGGCGAAATATTTATTGATATGGCCAAAGAAGGCGCCACCATGCGCAGCATGATGAACTGCTTTGCCATTTCAATTTCTATCGGTCTTCAATACGGAGTACCTCTAGAAGAGTTTGTCGACAAATTTGCTTTCACCAAATTTGATCCATCAGGATTTGTGGAGCATCCGAATATCAAATCCACCACTTCAATTGTGGACTTTATCTTCCGTGTATTAGGTTATGAATACCTCGGTCGTACCGACCTGGTGCATGTACTTGATAAACCCGAAGTACTTAATACAGGCGCAGATGATTGGGATGAAATTCCTTCCAACCTGGAGTATGCAAAGGATCCGGAACTGTCGAGTGTGCGTATTACACCCTCATCGGGTGTTGCACCACAACCAGTAAAGAACCAGCGTATTTCCCAAATGATCAAAGCAGATTCAGGAATGGATTCGGTTAATTCGGCTGCGAAAAGCATGCAAAGTGATGCACCGGCATGTAATGTGTGCGGTCACATCATGATGCGGAGCGGCACCTGTTACAAATGCCTGAATTGTGGCAACCAGGGCGGTTGCAGTTAAATCATGAACTGGACGTCCGCCCCTTGTCCCGCAACAGTGCGGGACTTTGGAAGGACAAGGAAAAACCGATAAAACAGTACCCCATTATTCTCATCCCGGCCGTCGAGCCGGGATGGTTGTTTTAGATAAAAGGCTAAAAGATAAAAGTTGTATCCAGGTGAGGTCTTCGACTAAAAACAAACTTTTATCTTTTAACTTTTATCTCAACCTGAGGCAGTAAATTGAAAAGTAAATATCATACCATGTATTCTGCTGCAGAAGATCGTTACCAGACAATGAAATATAACCGGTGCGGGCAAAGTGGTTTGTTGCTTCCAGCAATATCCCTTGGCTTCTGGCACAACTTCGGTTCAGTGGATGATTATTCCACCATGCGGGAGATAGTTCATGCTGCGTTTGACAGGGGCGTCACACATTTTGATCTTGCCAATAATTATGGTCCACCACCCGGTGAAGCGGAAAGGAATTTTGGTAAAATACTAAAGCAGGACTTACAGCAATACCGCGACGAAATTATTATTTCCAGCAAAGCCGGGTATTATATGTGGCCGGGTCCTTATGGCGAATGGGGCTCACGAAAATATTTGATGGCCAGTCTGGATCAAAGCCTGCAACGGATGGGCCTCGACTACGTAGATATTTTTTATTCCCATCGTCCCGATCCGCAAACACCGATGGAAGAAACAATGATGGCGCTTGATCAGATGGTACGAAGCGGGAAAGCGCTATATATTGGCATATCCAGTTATGATGCAGATCAAACACGCCAGGCATTCGAAATATTACAGGAGTTGGGTACGCCCTGCCTTATTCACCAGCCCAAGTATTCCATGTTTGTAAGATGGGTGGAAGATGGATTGCTGGAAGTATTAGAAGAATTTGGTGTAGGATGCATTGCTTTTTCGCCATTGGCACAGGGTCTGCTCACCGATAAATATTTGAAAGGAATTCCGGCCAGCTCAAGAGTAGGAAGGGGGTTGGCTAACGGTGCAATTCAAAGCGATGATATTTCGCCTGCAGTGTTGGAGAAAGTAAAAAAACTAAATGATATTGCTGTGCAACGCAACCAGTCTCTTGCGCAAATGGCATTGGCCTGGTTACTTAAAGACAGTAGGATAACCTCAGTATTGATAGGTGCCAGTTCTACTACGCAATTGAGTAATAATATCGACTCCCTGCTGGGCAGGGCTTTTAGCACGGATGAGTTAAATGCCATCGAAGATATTCTTACCGGGGACTGATACCTGCCACCACCTCGTAATATTGCTCCCGGCCACTCGGAAATGTCCTTTTATTGGGCTGTTTAAAGGCGGCTAAGTTTGATATACAGGGCAACGCCCATTATCTTGGAGCTTTAAAACAACAACTATGAAAATCAGACTTGTAATTGCTGTACTTCTGCTTATTGTTTTCTTTGAAAGCTGCAGCCGAAGCTTTACACCTTACGAAGCTGCAACTAACCCGAGGGGTAGAAAGTGCGGTGCTATTCGATAAAAAGATAAAAGATAAAAAATAAAAGATAAAAGTTGATTTTAAAGCGGAGTCCCCGATTAAAACCAACTTTTTTTATTTCGATTTAAACAAGTTATAAGATAAAAGTGGAATGCAGTCGGAGTGTTCGACCTTGGCCACTTTTATCTTTTAATTTTTATCTTTTATCTCTTCTGACTAGTTGCCTCCAAATAAACCACCCACTGCACCTTCCAGCATTGGGAACTTGTCAACGACATAATTCTTGATTGTTTCAATTGCCTTTTTTGCCTGCTCTTCGGTGAGACCGGCTTCTGATTTCAATTTTTCAATTAGTTCCTGCATTTGTAAGGGTTTTACGCTTCAGTAATATAAAATCAAAAGTTCCAGGATATAGTGGTCCCGAATATCGGGATCGATTAACCTGGAACTTTTTAAAATGTCTTAAGCAACTTTCAATAAACTTAATTTGCTCTTGTCAAACTTACGCCTTGCATATTCCATACTAAGCGTGAAATGAGTTTCTTTGGAAGAAGGCAGTTCAAACATGGCGTCGGTGAGAATACCTTCGCAGATACTTCTCAGGCCCCTCGCACCTAGTTTATATTCGACAGCTTTTTCTACCATGAAGTCGAGTACATCTTCTTCAATGGTAAGCTGGATACCTTCAAGTTCAAACAACTTCTTATACTGTTTGATCAATGCATTCTTTGGTTCTGTCAAAATTGCACGCAATGTTGGCGAGTCGAGCGGATCGAGGTGAGTAACCACCGGCAATCTTCCCAGTAGTTCCGGGATTAAGCCAAACGATTTCAGGTCTGTTGCGTTTACATAACGCAGCAGGTTTTTCTTCATATTCTCCTGCTCTTCCTTATCCACGTTGAAACCGATGGTGTTTGTTTGCACTCTTCGGGCAATTACACGATCGATGCCATCAAAGGCGCCACCGCAAATGAAAAGGATATTTTGCGTATTGATCTTTATAAGTTTCTGCTCAGGATGTTTCCGTCCACCCTGTGGCGGTACCAGCACGTCTGTACCTTCCAACAGTTTAAGCATTCCCTGTTGCACACCTTCGCCACTTACATCACGGGTAATGGATGGGTTGTCGCCTTTTCGTGCAATCTTGTCAATTTCGTCAATATACACGATCCCTCTTTCGGCCGCTGCAACATCATAATTGCAAACCTGCAAAAGCCGGGTTAATATACTTTCAACATCTTCTCCCACATAACCGGCTTCGGTAAACACCGTCGCATCTACGATAGTAAATGGAACGTTCAGCATTCTTGCAATACTCTTCGCGAGTAAGGTTTTACCGGTGCCGGTTTCACCCACCATAATGATATTGCTCTTTTCAATTTCAACTTCGTTGCTTACTGCCGTATCGTTGGATTTTTGCTGTAATCTTTTGTAATGATTATAAACAGCTACTGCGAGTACTTTTTTTGCTTCATCCTGCCCGATCACATATTCGTCGAGGAACTTTTTTACTTCCATCGGTTTTTTTACCGTCAATTTGAAAGCGGTTGGAGTTTTTTCATCGCGCACCATCAGCTCCTGGTCAATGATCTCTCGGGCATGCTCCACACAATTTTCACAAATATGCCCTTCCTGCCCTGCGATAAGGATCTTCACTTCATCGCGGCTGCGTCCACAGAAAGAACAATGTAAAGGGTTTTTTGCCATGTTTCTTTATAAGGTATGACGAATTACTAATGAATTCGTAACGTACAAAATTATAAAACCGCCCTGACTGCGGCGGTTTTAATTTTTCTACCAGTCTGCATAAAATGCCAGTCGCATTCTTATACGCTGTATATCAGATAGTTATAGTTTGTCCACGATACTATCCACAATGCCATAATCAATTGCTTCTTTTGCATCCATCCAGTAATCGCGGTCGAAATCTTTCATCACCTGTGGAATTGTTTTTCCGCAATTTTCAGCAAGAATTTTCGCGCCGATTTCTTTTACTCGTTTTGTTTGACGTGCCTGGATCTCAAGGTCGGTGCTTACACCACGGATGTAACCACCCAATGATGGCTGGTGTATCATCACTTCGCCATGAGGATAGATCAGGCGTTTGCCTTTTACACCTCCGCTAAGCAGGATGCTTCCCATCGATGCAGCTAAACCCATGCAGATCGTTTGCACCGGGCTTTTCATCATCCGCATGGTATCGTAGATCACCATACCGCTGGTAACTACACCGCCGGGACTATTAATATAAAATTTGATTTCTTCGCCGGGTTTGTCAGCATCGAGCAACAACAACTTGGTAGTTGTTTCGCGTGCTGACTTATCATCTACTACGCCCCATAAATAAACTGCGCGCTTTTCGAAAAAAAGCTTTTCAAGTTTTTTATTGAGCATGACGAGATCGTCACGTTTATCTTCTCTTTCTTTTTCTTCTTCTTCTTCGTCATCCGATCTCCATCCCCATGCACCGGGGCTGTTGTATAAATTTGATTTACGATTCATGTAACAGGTTTATTAAATTTTAATAGTTATAAATCCTGGGCCTGTATTAGCATCAGTCTTTTTTCTCTTTACGCGGATTAGTAAGCAAAACTTCGTCAACCAAACCATATTCCTTTGCTTCTTTTGCTGTCATCCAATGGTCGCGATCGAAGTCTTTTTCGATTTGTTTAACCGGTTTGCCGGAATGATAGTTAACGATTTCGTATAACTCACTTTTTAATTTGCGAATTTCATTTACCGTGATCTCGATATCACTGGCTTGCCCGCCAATAGCGCCACTTGGCTGGTGCATCATGATCCGGGAATGTTTTAATGCAGCCCTTTTACCTTTTGTGCCTGCACCGAGCAGTACACATGCCATAGATGCTGCCATGCCGATACAGATGGTTGCTACTTCCGGGCTCACATATTGCATGGTATCATACACACCCAGTCCGGCATACACACTGCCACCGGGGCTGTTGATATACATATTTATGTCGCGTGCCCTGTCGGAAGAATCAAGAAACAACAATTGCGCTGTCACAATATTTGCCACTTCTTCATTGATAGGATAGCCAAGAAAAATAATACGGTCCATCATCAACCGGCTGTAAACGTCCATCACGGCCACATTCATGGGCCGTTCTTCAATGATATTCGGAGTGAGTGCCGTTACCATATGCGAGGCATAGCTGTGCAGCGTGTTGCTGGAAAGACCGCGATGCTTGACTGCATATTTTTCAAATTCTGAATTAAAAGCCATAAGTAGATTGTTATAAGTTAATCCCTGCGGCATCTAACAATGCATTTTGTACAGGGGAAGATTACTACCACCAATTAAAACCGGGGATGATGAAAACTTATCATCACGATTTCAGTTTGATCGCAGGTATTCTCTTTCATCAAATATCCGTCCAAATGCCGTAACTGCAAAATCAGTGACAACTTGACCTGTTCTCATAAAAAAAGGGTCGACCTGGTCGACCCTTTCAATAAATAATATTCCCCGTTATGGGAGTGCTGTCGTTGTTATTAATGATGGTGATGCTGATGTGCTTCCGCCATTTTGGTAAATTCTTCCGCACTTATGGACTTGTCTTTGGGATTTACTTGCGACTCTGCCCACTCAAATACTTTTTGGGTCTGTATCCTGGTATAGGCATCTTCCATATATTTCCGATCCTTCATCATTTTTTCAACATAGTCATTCACCCAGGGTTGTTCTTCAGCCTGGTTGCCCATGCCCATATATCCAAACAATTGTTGTTTGGCGAAGTTGCGGATTTCGTCCGGATTCACCTGGATTGCATTATCATTGACAATTTTGTCGGTGATGAGCGTCCATTTCAACTGGTTGAGAAATCCGGGAAAATCTTTTTCTATTTCTTCGTCAGTTTTTGGGGCCTGTTTTTCTGAGGTATCGCCCTGTGTTTTTAGCCATTTTTTCAAAAAGCCTTCAGGAAAATTCATGGAAGAATGATCTACCAGTTGGTGATACACCTGGTCATGTATCTGGTTACGTGCCTGGCTATTCCAATGGGCCTGTATTTCTTCCCTGATCTTTTCACGAAACTGGGCTTCTGTTTTTACTTCCAGGTTGGGATATAGCTGGTTAAAGAATTCCTCATTCAACTCCCTTTTTTCAAGAAGGCCGATTTTAGTAATCTGGATCTTGAAGTGTTTTTGCATGGAGGCCGCATCAGTTTTATCGAGGCCCAAATCGCCGGCGATAAAATCCAGCTCTTTTTCATCAAATGCATCGTTCAGTTGCACCACCACGAAATCATTTTCCACTTTACCAAGAAGGTTGGGGCGAAAGCTTTCTTTAAAATATTTAACCAGTAAGGAGTTTTCTTTTTTGATCCCACTTTCAATTTCCCCCGCACTTTCATTTACTTCCGTGAAAATTACGTTCAACACGTTTTCTTCAGTATTTACCGTGTCCTGGTCCTTCATATTTCCATAACGGTTCTGAAGACGCGCGATTTCGTTGTTGATCATTTCGTCGGTAACATCTACTACATATCGCGTAATCGGGGCTTTGCCAAGGTCGGCGAGTGCAAACTCGGGTTTCATTCCTACCTCAAAGTGAAAGGTATAATCGGCAGGATTGTTTACATCCAGTTGGTTGATGTCCACTTCCATGGGTAGTGGTTGGGCAAATATCTCGAGTTTGTCCTGTTGCAGGTAGCCTACCAGCTCACGGTCTACAGAGCGCAATACTTCGTCGGTAAAAAGGGAAGGGCCGTACATTTTTTTGATAAGGCCTGCAGGTACCATTCCTTTGCGAAATCCCGGAATGTTTGCTTTTTTGCCATACTCTTTTAATGCCTTTTCAAACGAAGGGAGGTAATCGGTCTTTTCCAGTTTCACTGTGAGCTTATCATGCAAAAGGCCGATATTCTCTTTGGTAATAGTTGCCATAAAAAAAGTTTAAGGTCAAAGGTTTAAAGGTGATAAGGTTGCGAAAAAAGTTCGCCCCAAGAACTTTAAACGATTGACCTTAAACAAACCTTTTGGTCCGGATGGAGGGACTCGAACCCCCACACCTTGCGGCATCAGATCCTAAGTCTGACGTGTCTACCAATTTCACCACAT
>CBFGYO010000071.1:0-19700 GCA_965652975.1 uncultured Chitinophagaceae bacterium
CAGGACGTAAGTATTTCTTCCCGATCACTAGGGGTAAACAGCCATTGGGTTGTTATTATTAAAACTACTTTTGGGCGCAGCTATATTAAAAGGACAGAATTTTAGTTTGTACAGTATGGACCTTCCGGATCAACAGATCGCCTCGTTGCTGGTAAAAAGAGATGAGGCGGCGTTTGAACAGGTTTTTAAAACACACTATAAAAACCTGTATGCCTATGCTTTTACCATACTGAAAAATGAAGACGAAGCCGAGGAAACCGTGCAACAGGTTTTTTTCAAATTATGGGACCGGTCGGACCAACTTTCCATCTCCGGGCCCATCGCTGCCTACCTCTACCGGGCAGTGCACAATGAAAGCCTCAATTTTTTAAAACACCAGAAAGTAAAAGAAGGGCACCGCTTACATGTTGCCTACACCATGAAAAATAATTCGGAACAACCACAAGGCAGAATGATCAGCAAAGAATTGGAAAGCAAATTTCGCGATGCTCTAAATGAATTACCCGAACAATGCCGCACCGTTTTCCAATTGAGCCGCTTTGAGGATATGAAGTATAAAGAGATAGCTGATAAACTGGATATCTCTGTAAAGACCGTGGAAAACCATATGGGAAAGGCACTGAAATTATTAAGAATTAAACTGGTCGATTATTTACCATTTCTATTCATACTATTAAACTTATAATACCCTGGAAAATAATTTTAACCATATTAACGATGACCTGCTGGTAAAGCATCTGCTTGGTGAAGCTACCACAGGTGAAGCGGCACAGGTAAGCGAATGGCTGGCAGAAAATGAAGCCAATCTCGCTTACTACAACCAGCTCCAAAAGATCTGGGTCGATAGCCGTCATTTTGCACTTACCACATCGGTAGATGAAAACAAGGCATGGGAAAGATTTCGGCAGAAGATCCATCCCGGACCAGACCGTCGTGCAAATCGTGGATGGCTGAAAATAGCTGCTTCTGTTGTTATTATTGCAGGAATTGGATTAATGACTTATGTGATGATGAATAAACCTGCAAAAGAAGTAACGGTGTTTGCCGAGCATTCAGTATTAACAGACACCTTACCCGATGCGTCGGTAGTTACAGTAAATAAAGGATCTTCAATTACCTATCTCTCACGCTTCAAAGGCGACACAAGAGATGTGAAATTAGAAGGCGAAGCTTTCTTCAACGTTACACCAGATAAACAGCAGCCTTTTGTAATTACTGTGAACGATGTGCAAATAAAAGTTGTCGGCACCTCGTTCAATGTAAAAAATATCAATGGCAATACAGAAGTGGTGGTAGAAACCGGTATCGTGCAGGTAACGAAGGGAGGAAAGACAGTGGAGCTACAAGCCAATGAACAAATAATATTACATAGCCAGGATTCTGTGATGGCCAAAGAGGAAGTGACGGACAGGCTCCATAATTATTACCGTACAAAACAATTTGTATGCGATGACACTCCACTTTGGAAACTGATTGAAGTGATTAACCAGGCTTATAACTCAACTATTATAATCGGTGACCCTGCAATCAGAAATCTACCCATTACTACCACTTTTGACAACGAATCGCTTGACCAGGTGCTGAATGTGATCAGCGAGACCTTTAGTATTTCAGTCGTCAAAGAAGGAAATACCATCATTTTAAAATAATAGAATAGCAGATGAGAGTAGTCTTAGCCTTTGTTTTCTCCTTTTTGTTGATCACTAATTTTTGCGCGGCCCAGAATAATTTGTCAAAAAATATTACCCTTGATGTCAATCGCCAACGCCTCGATAATGTGCTGGAGATACTAAGCAACAAGGGTGATTTTTATTTTTCCTACAATTCCAAAATCATAAAAAAAGACAGCCTTGTAAGCCTGAATGTGCGTAATAAAACGGTGAAAGACGTTTTGAATTTACTGTTTAATAATTCCTACGAATTCAAGGAAAGTGGCAACTATGTGATCATACGCAAAGCACCTATCAGGATGACCATGGTTACCAAAAAAGCAGTTGTGGAAGATAAAATATATGCCGTAAGCGGCTATGTGTACGATGAGCAGTCAGGCGCAGCCGTAAATGAAGCCAGTGTCTATGAAAAAAAGCAACTGGTATCTTCTTTAACCAACGGCCAGGGATATTTTAAATTGAAACTGAAGGGTAGCAAGGCAAACTCGGTTACACTTTTCCTAAGCAAAGAATTCTATGAAGACACATCTATCGTAATCGAACCGCGACACAACCAGGAGGTTACTGTTACGATGATGCCGATGGAAAGAGAGGAAGATAAAGTGACCATTGCTCCCGAAGATTATTTAACTCCTGATACTTTGCAGCAGGCAGTTGCAGATACTACCTCTCCCAATAAGTTACCACCTGCAGATTCGTCAAGCGTGGAGAGAACGGGAATGGGAAAATTTCTTCTTTCTACGAAGCAAAGAATCCAGACTCTTAATTTAAGTGACTTCTTTGCTACCCGTCCGTTCCAGGTATCAGTTGTTCCGGGCCTGGGCTCGCATGGCAAAATGAGTGGCCAGGTTGTCAATAACTTTTCACTGAATGTATTCGGTGGATATACAGCCGGTACAAATGGCGTAGAGATCGGAGGTATATTTAATATTAATAAAAAAGAAGTAAAATATTTCCAGGCAGCGGGTGTATTTAATGTAAACGGTGGTACCACCCATGGCTTCCAGGTGGCAGGTGTTAATAATACCGTGTTAGCCCCGGTAAGTGGCTTCCAGGTTGCCGGTGTCAATAACCATGTAAAAGGACAATTCGCCGGTTTCCAATTGGCAGGCGTGTACAATCATGTCGCTGACAGCATAAAAGGATTTCAATTAGCTGGTGTTGCCAATTTTTCAAAGGATAAAGCCAGTGGTTTGCAAATTGCAGGGGTCGGCAACGTAAGCAATAAAGAAACAGCCGGTGTTCAGATCGCAGGCGTATTTAATTATACAAAGCGATTAAGGGGTGTGCAGTTTGCACTTATAAATATTGCCGATACATCGGAAGGATATAGCATAGGCCTCATCAACATCATCCTGAAAGGCTATCACAAGCTGAGCATTTTTACCAACGAAGTGGTGAATGTCAATGCTGCATTTAAAACGGGCAATTCGAAATTATACAGCATCCTCCAGGCAGGTATCAATGCCGGTGATAGTAACCGGGTATACTCATTTGGATATGGCCTGGGCAGCGAGTTAAACCTGAACAAAAAGAGAACATTCTCTATCAATCCTGAATTAAGTTCACAATATCTCTACCTGGGCTCGTGGGAGTATATCAATAACTTAAACAAAATACAGCTCAATCTCAACATAAAACTTGGCAGATATGTATCGCTATTTGCAGGTCCATCCTATTCTGTATTAATCTCGGATCAAACACAGGGCATAAAGGGATATCGCTACCCTGTAACCCCAGCGGGCTATAACGTGCATAATTATAGTACCAAAGTAACAGGTTGGTTTGGCTGGAATGCGGGCATCAGCTTCTTCTAAAATGTTTTGTTAACGGGTAGGGGTAAGGTCTTCCTGTGTTGTTAATCTATAAACCATTAAGCAACAACACAACGAAGTAAAACATGAAGACCTTCTTCCTATTTGCATCGCTCCTCCTGGCACTAACAATACAGGCGCAATACAAGCAACAGATTCGAGGTGCAGTGATGGATATTGTATTACAAAAACCTTTGCCCAATGCTACCGTAGCCATACCCGCTCTTAATCTATCTACACTTACTGACGAAGACGGCATGTTTCGCTTTAAGGATATTCCGTTAGGCTCCTACCGCATTATCATTAGCTACTCGGGTTTTAAAGAAGCCATGCTTGAAAATATTGCTGTGAGTTCGGGTAAGGAAACGGTACTGACCATTTCAATGGAAGCACTGGTAAAGGTAGAAGATGAAGTGCTGGTAAAAGCAAATAGTAAACGGAATAAACCACTCAACGATATGAGCGCGGTAAGTGCAAGAGCATTTACCGTTGAAGAAACACAGCGCTATGCTGCCGCTGTAAATGATCCGTTGCGCATGGCCACTGCTTTTCCCGGAGTGCTAGCGGGTGATGATGGGGGCAACAGCATTATTATTCGTGGTAATTCACCTACAGGGCTTTTATGGAAAATGGAAGGAATGGATATTCCCAACCCGAATCACTTTAGCCAGGCAGGAAATACCGGTGGTGGTATTTCTATCCTCAGCGCACAAACCCTGTCTAATTCAGATTTTGTAACCGCCGCTTTTGCCGCTGAATATGGAAATGCATTAAGCGGTGTGTTTGACCTGAAACTTCGCCGTGGCAATAATGAAAAAAGGGAGTATACCTTACAGGCCGGCATACTGGGATTGGATGCAGCGATCGAGGGTCCCTTTTCAAAAAAATATAAAGGCTCATACCTGGTTGATTACCGCTACTCCACCCTCACACTGCTTAATAAACTCGGCGTGCTGGCTTCCGATGGATCCGTAACCAATTTCCAGGATCTCTCGTACAACTTCTACCTACCCACGAATAAACTCGGAACGTTTACACTTTTTGGATTTGGCGGCTTGAGCAGCGACAACAGGAACGTAGAAAAAGATTCGAGCGGATGGAAAGAAAAAAGTGACCGCTACCCCTATCATTTTGTTGCTAATACTGCCATGAGCGGCGCTACGCATACTATTCTATTGGGCAACAAGATCAATTTAAAAACGAGTGCAGGCTATTCATATACAAAGAATGGTTACAATGAAGATTATGTAGAAGATGATTACAGCGTTTCTAAAAACTATACAGATAACTATATCGTAAAGAAATGGTTGTTCAATTCGACAATGAATTACAAACTTAGCAACAGGTTGCAATTGCGAGCAGGAGTGATCGCCAATTTAATCGACTTTAACTATTACCAGTTGTCGGCCGAACATGAAGGTGACCCCTTGCTGGAAAGGATAAATACCCAGGGTAATACTTCTACGCAACAAGCATTTGCACAATGGCAATACAAGCCTACCAATAACTTAACCCTCAATGCCGGCTTACATTACCTCCATCTTTCCCTTAACAATACTTCGTCTATTGAACCCCGTATATCAGCAAAATGGAACATTAGCAATAAGACGAGTGTAGCAATGGGCTACGGATTACATAGCCAGTTACAGATATGGGGCGTATATTTTGCCAAACAGCAAAATGCCGATGGCAGCCTCAGGTCACCCAACAGGGACCTTGGTTTTACAAAATCACACCATTATGTATTGTCATTAGGCCACAGGCTCACAAAGAATCTTTTGTTGAAAACCGAATTGTACTATCAGCAACTCTTTAACGTACCAGTTAGCACGAAAGACAGCAGTACATTCTCCACGTTGAACATCCTGGATGGATATGTGCTGGATCAACTTGTAAACAAAGGCGCCGGGAAAAATTATGGAATTGAAATCTCGTTGGAACGCTACCTTCAGAATAATTTTTATCTCACACTCAGCAACTCATTTTATCAATCTAAATACACGGCACTGGATGATATTGAAAGAAACACCAGGTTCAACGGCAACTATATCATCACGTTCATCAGTGGTAAAGATTTCGTTTCAGAAAATAAAAAGAAAACATTCGGCGTCAATGTAAAAACGATATATGCCGGTGGGCTAAAAACAACGCCAATCGATTTGGCCGCTTCACAGGCAAAAGGCTATACCGTTTTTGATGAATACAACGCATATTCACTCACAAACCCCGACTACTTCCGCGCCGACCTGCGTGTAAGCATGAAGTGGAACAAACGCAATCTCACCAGTACGTTATCACTCGACTTTCAAAACCTCACCAACCGGAAAAACGTATACAACCAGTATTACGATGAAGATGAAAAGAGGATCGTGTACAGTTACCAGACGGGCATGATTCCCGTATTGAATTATAAAATAGAATTTTAATCATAACAATAACAGCAAATCAAAAAAACAATGAAGAAGTTTGTAGTAGTTTTATTAAGTGTCGCCATGTTTGTTTTTACTTCATGTGAAAAAGTAGTTGGCGAGGGGCCACTGGTTACAGAAACGAGATCTGTCCCTCAATTTACCGGTATATCCTCAGAGATGAGTGGCAAGGTAAATTTCACCTTAGCTTCTACTTTCAATGTAGAGATCAGGGCCCAACGCAACATCCTGGATGTGGTGCGTACCAATGTAGTTAATGGCGTGCTGCACATTGATTTCAAAGATGGCGTACGTGTACGGGAGCATGAAGATCTTACAATAAATATTTTGGCCCCATCAGCCGAGTATTTACGCCTGAGTGGCTCGGGCAATATGGATGTAATCGGTGATCTTGTTGCAAACAACCTGCAGCTAAAACTTAGCGGTTCGGGAAATATTGCAATTCAAAAAACAATTATTGCAAATAAAATTGATGCAGACCTGAGCGGTTCAGGAAATATCAGCATTCTCAGCGGATCTGCGATCAATGAAGCGCTGGATGTTAGCGGCAGTGGTAAAATAGATCTAGCCGGCGTAAACGCAGAAAACGGCATTGTGAAGATTACTGGTTCAGGCGATATGAAAGTTTCGCTATCAAAAAACCTTGATGCAAATATCACCGGCAGTGGTTCAGTTTATTATCATGGCAACCCCCTTATAAAAACTAAAATAACCGGCTCGGGTAAAGTGGTCCCGTTTTAAATTTTTGGGTTAAGGGTTGATAAGGCCACCACTTCTTAGTGGTGGTTTTTTTCGCTTATGAAGATTTGCATCAATATTCAGGTTAAAAAAAAGCCTCCGAAGGGAGGCTTTACTTATTAAACAAGTTTCAATTATTCCGGTTGAACGATAAACGTGATCGGCTGCTTACGGTAAGCTTTTACCGGGCGTCCATTCTGGATAGCTGCTACCCAGGCTGGTCCTTTGCGGATAACTTTTACCGCTTCTTCTTCCATTCCGTAACCGTGGTTGCTCAGCGCTTTTACATCACTGATAGCACCTTCTTTATCCACGATAAACTGAACCCATACGGTATAAGTTCCTTCTGGTGCACCGTTATCTACGGGTGTATTTGGATTGAGGTTTCTTTCGAGATATTTTCTCCAGGCAGCTTCACCACCTTTGAATGATGCCTCGATTTCCACCTTGTCGAAGATCTTGTTTTCGTCGTCTTCTTTCTTTTCTTCGATCACCTGCTTACCCTGGTCAATTTCGGTAGGTGTCGCGATGTTTTCATCTTTGATACCCTCCTGGTTGATGTCGGCAATCTTGGTGTCTTTCAATTCTTCCACTTCTGGAGGCGGCTCCTGCACTTCCTCATCTTTCACGATTTTGGGAGGTGTGAACTGCTTCATTTCAATTTTTGGCGGATCTGGTGGCTTGGGCGGAGGAGGCGGAGGTAATTCCTTTTTCTCCTCTTCCTGCTTGATGTCCTGGATAGTAACTTCTTTAATATCCAGCGCTTCCTTACTGGGCTTCAATGAGCTGGCGAGCACGGAGCCTACCAGCGCCAGGAGAGCAACAGAAGCAGTGATTATCAGGGCAATGCCAATCCGCCTGTTGTAAGTCTTACGGAGGTCATATGCCCCGTAATCCTTGTTCCTGCCCTCAAATACGAGGTCCAGGAGGTCAGCGGATAATATTTTATTGGCTTCCATTTTACTGATTGTTTAGAGTTAGATGCTTGTATTACAATTTTCCACAAAAACCGGGCTACTATTATTGCCCCTCCGTTTTAGATACCATCTCTTTTTCCGTGTCGGAAATCTTAACAACTGCAAAACGCTTTACTGCGTTGATTGTCATTTCGTCCAGGATGTCGACAGTATTCTTGAACGTGGCATTTTCTGTGGGTTTTATCACCACTACAAAGTCCCTGTCCTTACAGGCATTTTGCCAGTCGGGATCTTTGGCAGCCTTGGCCTTTTGCTGTGCTTTGTCGCAGGTAGCATCATGGGCATGGCTGGCAATTACGCTTTGTTTTTTCTTGATGATTTCCTCGCGTATGGTTTTGAAGGTTCCTGATTTGAAAATGGTCGAAGCATTTTCCTGGGTCAGTTCCCCTTCATAGTAATACACCTTATTGTCCCTGCCGAGCATGATGGTAAGGGCGCCCGATTGTTTTACTTCCGTTTGCTTCTCCTTATCATCTGTTTCTTTAGGCATCGCCAGGTCCATCGTTGTTGGCGAACTCATCGTTGCCGTAAAGATGAAGAAGGTGATGAGCAGGAATCCGAGATCAACCATCGGCGTCATGTCTACGCGGGTGGAAAGCTTTTTGGCTTTCTTCACCCCCGGTCCTTTCTTGTGGCCACCGCCACCTTCGCCACCGGTATCTACACTTGCCATAATTAATAAATTTAAAAAGTCATTTAATTATTTACTGCGCTCTTTATACAGCGCTGTTCCCTCAGGTGCTTCTTCTCTTGATGTGATCAGGTTGTACTTGAACTCCTCGTTGCGACGTAGCGCATTGATCACCCCTTCGAAAACGGGATACTTGGAGTTGTTATCACCCTTGATCATATAAAGCAACTTGCCACCGGCAAAAGCTTTTTTGGTTTCAGCAACCCACCATACCATTTCATTGTTCAATGAATCGAGTACGGGGATACCGGGTGCTTTGAACTTTTCCTGGTCAGCAAGTGGCAGGTTTAAAAAACCGCCGAGGCTATTGAAGGGTACACCAATGATTGGTGCTCTTACAAATGCCTGCTTTTGCTGTTCGGTAAGGTTGAGGCCCCTGCTGGTATTGATGCCTTCGATCACCTGGCGTTGTTTAGCTCCTGACTTATCGTTGGGAGCTGATATATTTACAAACACCTTTCCTTCCGGGTCAATCGTTATCAATAACGCGTTATTTTCTTCCAGTATCTGTGAGGATACTGAATTCGGCGTTTCCACTTTCACCGGTTCGGCCGGTTTAAATTTCGTCGCCATGATGAAAAAGGACAGGATAAGGAATGCGATGTCCACGAAGGGCGTCATATCCGTATCTGTACTTTTCCTTGGTATTTTGACACTGGGCATATCTTACTTCAGTTTAATAATGAGATGAATAGTTGCTTAAAATCCATACATTAAAGACCACTATTCACAATTTATTTGTACAGTGAAGCAAAGCTTTGGGTCAATGTAAAACCTGATTCATCAATGCCATATGTAATCGAGTCGATCTTAGTAGTAAATACGTTGTACATGATCAGTGACAGGGCGGATGTACCGATACCCAGGGCTGTATTGTAGAGGGCCTCTGAGATACCTACTGCCAGGTCGTTCGTATTGCTACCACCGCCTTCGGTACCTAATGCAGCGAATGAACGGATCATACCGAGTACCGTACCCAACAGGGCAACGAGGGTACCAACCGATGTGATAGTAGAAAGGAATACCAGGTTTTTCTGCAACATGGGCAATTCAAGCGCAGTAGCTTCTTCTACTTCTTTTTGAATAGCGATCACTTTCTGGTCGGTACTTAAACCACCTTCGTTGATCATTTCTTTGTAACGACGCAATCCTGCTTTCATTACATTACCTACAGAACCTCTTTGTTTGTCACACTCTGACAATGCAGCGTCTACGTTGCGGTTAGCCAGGTGATATTGCACTTTGCGAATAAAATCTGAAATGGAACCATTTCCTAAAGCCTTCCGGATAGTGAGGAAGCGCTCAATCGAAAACACAATTACCATCAGCAACATACCAATCAGTATCGGAACGATGATACCACCTTCGTAAATACCATTCAATGCACCTTTTGGTTTATGGTGTTTTGGCCAGAAACCACCATTAGGATCGGGTTCATTAAAGCCACTAGGATCACCAAGAATAAAACGCCAGATGAGGTATCCAGCAACAATGCAAACGACCGGCGCTATCCATGATATCGCATTACTGCTTTTTTTGGGTTGAACCGAAGTAGCCTTAACTGATGCAGTTGGTTTAGTCTCTGCCATGATCTTAATTTTTAAGTTGTTTTTAAATGTTAAATAACGTGTCCGGAATTAGGAGCTGCAATTCTAATAAAAAACTCTTTATAAAAATCCCTGTCCCGCACTTTTTATGCGAAGGGCTTCAAGTTAAGGATTTTTTCATATGCTGCAAGTCCTTGGTAAAGAATTTATAGAGGACAGCCTCGAGCTGCGAGCCTCGAGCCTCGAGCTATACACAGAAATTTATTATTCGAATCTCTGAGTCCCAAAGCTCGAAGCTCGAGGCTCGAAGCTCGAGGCTCATTCGTATCGTAAAGCCTCAATCGGATTGAGCCTCCCCGCTTTCAATGCAGGATAGAGTCCCGCCACCAGGCCGACAATTGTACAAATTACAATTCCATAAAGTACCCAGTTCCACGGTACCACAAAACCCGTATTCAACACGATAGAGAATAAATTACCCACCATGATGCCCAGTATTATTCCAAATACGGCGCCCATTATGCTGATAATAATTGCTTCCAGTAAAAACTGCCGCCTTACCATTTTGCTTTTACCGCCGATGGCCTTTACCAACCCCACTTCCTTCGTACGCTCAGATACCGAAACGAGCATAATATTCATAAGTCCAATTGCCGCACCCACAAGCGTAATAAAGCCGATAACAGTAGCCGATACCGTGAGGAAGCCCAGGCTGTTCATGGCTTTTTCGGCAACACTGTCGCTCCTGTCGAGCACAAAATTATTTTCTTCGGTAGTGTTTAGCTTGCGGATGGCCCTGAACTTTGCTTCCGCCTCGCCCATTGCCTGGTTTACCAACAAAAGATCGTTAGTCATTACCGCTATCACAAAGGAATATCCATAGGAGAAATTGCGGTCCACATTGGTATAGCTGGTGATCACCATATTGTCGCGGCTAAACCCAAAAGTAGAACCCCTGCTTTCCAACACGCCGGCCACCCGGTACGGGATATTATTTACACGCACCACCGAATTGACGGCGCGTTCGATTCCTTCCTTGAATAAATTTTTTGCTACATCATAACCCAGTAGGCACACATTGCGCCCGGTTTGTACATCCATCCTGTTCATATTGCGGCCGGACAGGAGTGAAAAACCATTTAACATCAGGTAATTTTCATCACCACCATACAACGTTACATTGGGACTCGTTTTTCGTGCTTCATGCGATACGATCGTATTGCGCCCGCCAAAGATGGAAAGGCTTTTAACTGATGGGAAGTCGTAATAACGGGCAAACGTTTCTGCTTCGTCCTTCGTGATCTTTTTATCGAGGTTGGACTTCTTTTCTTTTTTAGCGCCCTTCTTCGAAACTTTTAATTCATCATTATTACCACCGCCGAAACGAATATTCCTTTCTTTATACCGGACAGTAAATGCATTGGCACCCATTGTAGAAAAACTCTCGGTAAATTTCTGGTTCATTGCTTTGATAGCAGTAATAATCCCCACCAGTGCCATTATTCCAAAAGCGATGATGGCGACAGTAAGTCCTGTCCGGAGTTTATTGCTCCTGACCGTGCGAAAAGCGAGAGAGAATACATCGCCAAAGTTCATTTTGGATGCGTTTGAGTTTTTGTAGCGGGTAGCAGTATAAAGCTAAGTAAGATTTTTTAGATGGGTATTGTTGAACACTTCCGTCGTGCTCTTTGTGGTTCGTCGTGCTCTTCGTGACCCTCTATGGTTACAAATTAAGATGCATCACAAAATGCACGACGAACCACAACGGACACAACGAAGCTTGATATGTTTATCTGTTCAATCTGCATGATCTGCGTGAACCCAAAATTTCGAAACACCGGTTACTCGCAGATGGCGCGGATGAAGCTGATTACACAGATTTATTAATCACGTGTTCGTAATCATTTAAAATGCGTGAAAGAAATTACTCGGGCAATTAGAAGTAAAACCAGGTTAATAATAAATTGGGGAATACTCCAAGAAGGATAATTACTGCTGCAAGAATTACCAACGTAACGCGAAATGCGGGAGTGGTTTCCAGCCGGATATCATCTCCATCTTTGAAATACATGGATTGTATTACACGGAAATAATAATACACGCTTACTGCAGCCATTAATATGGCAAAAATTGCAATCCATAAACCATCAGGTGTAGAAAGCGTAGCTTTTAGCATATAAAATTTAGCAAGAAAACCGGCCGTCAAGGGTATGCCTGCCAGCGACAAAAGAAAAATTGTAAGGCACCCGGCCAGTAACGGATCTTTTTTACCAAGACCATTAAATCCGTCGAAGGTATAATCCGTCATTTTGGCCAACACAGCGAAAATGCCGATCGTTGCAAAGCTGTAGGCAACAGTATACAACAACAAACCTTCTTTAGCCTCTGTATTCAACGCGAATAATGATAACAGCATAAAGCCGGCCTGCGCAATACTTGAATAAGCCAGCATCCTCTTTACACTTTGCTGGAACACTGCTGTGATATTTCCAACGAATAGGGTACAAACCGTGATTACCACTATCCAGAAGCGCCATTGCGCCTGCAAGGGTCCAAAAGCTTCGTCAAACAAACGGATAAAACCGATAAAAATCGCCGCCTTCACAATGGTAGCCATGAAGGAAGTAAAAACGGTGGGTGCGCCATCATACACATCCGGTGTCCAGAAATGAAAAGGTGCGGCAGATACCTTGAACGACATGGAAAACAGCAACAATAACATTCCCGCTACCAGCAATGGCGATGGTTGCTGATCAGCAATAAGCGGGATGGCCACCGTGCTGAATGTTCCGCGGGCGCCATACATCAATGCAATACCCATCAGCATAAGACCGGTAGAAAAGGCTCCCAGCAGGAAATATTTCAGGGAAGCCTCATTACTCTTCAGGTTTCGCTTATCACTACCTGTAAGAATATAAAGCGGTATGGAAATAATTTCAATACCAAGAAAAAGAATAAGTAAAGATTTGAAAGACGATGTAAGTATGATCCCGCACAGGATAAAAAATATCAGTGTAAAATATTCAGCATAGTTCACGCCCACTTTTTCCATATCGCGCGCACTTAATAAAAAATAGAGCAGCACGGTGAGGAAAACAATGGAGTTGAAAAACAGCGCAAACCGGTCAAACTCCATCATACCTGCAGTATCGACCCTGAAAAAAACTGTTCCATAGGTTTCCATGATATTACTAACCAGCAATACCAGCATGCCGGCTATAGC
The DNA here is from genome assembly GCA_965652975.1 of uncultured Chitinophagaceae bacterium. Lineage (GTDB taxonomy): Bacteria > Bacteroidota > Bacteroidia > Chitinophagales > Chitinophagaceae > CADEDV01. The sequence goes on from CBFGYO010000071.1 coordinate 13,090, forward strand.
GATCATCCTTACAACTGACTGCTTCAGTGTAAGGCCACTAAACATCATGATAACACCCAAAACTGCCGATATGATTAATGCATTCATACTACCTATTCGTTATCGCGTACCAGTAAAATGGAGCACGTCTATTTTGTCAACAATACTTTGAGAAACCTTATCTGTCAGTTCCAGCATATCCTGCGGATAAATACCCATCCAGAATACCAGTACCACTATAATTGCCAATGAAACAATTTCACCCGTCCGCAGGTCCGTGGCCCCGGCAGTAACTGCATTCGTTTCACCATAAAACACTTTACGGATCATATTCAGCGTGTACACCGCACTCAGGATAATACCAATACCCGCTAATACAGTAAACCAGGCATAATATTGCGAGTTGATAGTCAACAGGCCGTTGAACATGAGGAATTCGCCGACAAATGCGTTTGTCAATGGAAGCGCGATATTGGCCAGTGCAATGATCACAAAAAGAATGGCCATCGCAGGCGCATTCTGCGCCAACCCGCCAAGTTCAGACATTTTTCGCGTGCCATACCTGCGCTCGATGATCTCAATGATGATCCACAGGCCAATGATATTGATACCATGACTGAACATCTGGATCATCACGCCCTGCAATCCATATTTATTCAAACTGAATACAGCAGCGCACATAAAACCAATGTGCGCGATAGATGAATACGCAACCAGCCTCTTCAAATCATCCTGCCGGATGGCTATAAGGGAAGCATAGATCAATCCCACAAGTGCAAGCGGCGGAATAAAATCACTCCATTGGTACAAACCAACAGGCAATACCGGAAGCAGCCATCTTATAAGTCCCAGCAAACCCATCTTTACCATCACGCCACTTAATACCATCGTGGTAGCAGTAGGCGCTTGTTCATATGTATCCGGTTGCCAGGTGTGAAATGGAAAGATCGGCATCTTGATGGCAAATGCTATAAAGAACATCCAGAATACCCAACCCTGCACATTTCCTTCTACAGCTAATGCGTAAAATGAATCTATACTGAATGAATGGTCGGCGGTTTTAGATTGCAGGTATAAAATACCAATCAGCATCATCACTGAACCGACGAACGTATAGATAAAGAATTTGAACGTGACCCGGATCCTTTTTTCGCCACCCCAGATAGAACAGAGAAAATACATCGGAATTAATGCAAGCTCCCAGAAAAAATAAAAGAGCAATGCATCCATTGCAACAAACACGCCCATCAACCCGGCCTGCGCCAGCAACATTAGGGCAAAGAAATTGGGAGCATTTTTATAAGTAGTGTTCCAGGTACCAACAAAGATAACAGGGTAAGCGATAGCAGTCAACAGGCAGAGTAACTGGCCCATCCCATCAAGCTTTACAGAAAAGCTGCTACCCAACACCTGCATCCATTCGGCCTGAAATTGCAGATCCTTATCGCTGTTCATGAGCGTAAGGCCCGCGAGTGAAACTGCCAGCGCTGCAATGGTCGCAAAAAGCGACCAGTAGCGGGCGGTTTTTTCGTCCCGAATAAAAAAGCATACAAGGCCGGTAACCAATGGAATTAATATCAGTAAAACAGGAATCATATTATCCGGTCCGCCATTGCGGAATTTTAATTATCTATATCACAGCACACACGCACGATTAGCTACACTATTACTTTCTTATAAAAAATTGCCATACAAATACCAGCAGCATACTAATTACCATCAGCAATACATAGCTGCCTACCTGGCCACTCTGCAACAAACGCATTTGCCTGCTGCCATAATTAACTACCCTTCCCACCCCGTTTACAAGTCCATCCACCACTGAGTTTTCAATTACATTCTTCAAAAATCCGCCGAGCCTGTTCAGCGGGTTTACAATGACAGCGTCATACAACTCATCCACGCGCCATTTATCTTCCAGCAGTTTGCCAAAGCCGGTAGCTTCGGTACGCTGGTAGTTCCTGAATTTTATCCAGGCAAAATATATTGTAGCGAGTATCAATACAGTGGAGATGCCCATTAGCATATACTCCGTGTTATGCGATACCGGGTGATCAGTATGCTGCGCAATTACAGGTGCTAAAAAACTTCCGATCTTATCACCACCATGTACAAAAATCTCGGGTATACCTATCCATCCCCCAACGATAGAAAGGATTGCAAGGATCACGAGTGGAATAGTCATCGTTGGTGGACTTTCATGCAAATGATGCTCCTGCTCGGGTGTGCCGCGGAACTTACCACTAAATGTTATGAATAATAACCGGAACATATAAAATGCCGTCAGCAAGGCCGTAAACAATGCGATAACATACATTACCGGGCTTTTGATAAATGCACTTAACAATATAGAATCCTTTGAGAAAAATCCACTGAATGGAGGTATTCCTGCAATCGCGATACAACCAATTAGGAAAGTAAAATAGGTAGTCTTTAATTTTTTAGAGAGGCCGCCCATATTGCGAATGTCCTGCTCGCCGCCCATGGCATGAATAACACTGCCGCTACCAAGGAACAACAGGGCTTTGAAAAAAGCGTGAGTCATCACGTGAAATACTGCCGCTGTATAAGCGCCCGTACCTAAAGCCAGGAACATAAATCCCAACTGGCTTACGGTAGAATAGGCCAGCACTTTTTTAATATCATTTTGCTTCAATGCAATAGTAGCAGCCAGCAATGCAGTAGCTAACCCCGTCCAGGCCACGATATCCATCGTGAGGGGAGCAAGTGAATACAATACGTTGCTTCTTGCAATCATATAAATGCCCGCGGTAACCATCGTAGCGGCATGTATGAGCGCCGACACAGGCGTGGGACCCGCCATGGCATCGGGTAGCCAGGTATAAAGCGGTATCTGCGCACTTTTTCCTGTAGCACCGATGAACAATAAGATGGTAATGACGGTAATATCCAGCGAGCTCAAATCTTTAATCGCACCGCCGGCAAATAGCTGGTCGAATGATACAGTACCAAGTTTTGAAATAAACCAGAAAATGGCGATTAGAAATGCAAGGTCGCCGATCCGGTTCATGATAAAGGCTTTGTTTGCAGCCTTATTGTATTCATTGTTTTTGAACCAGTAACCGATCAACAGGTAAGAACAAAGTCCAACACCTTCCCACCCGATAAAAAGAATTACATAGTTGGCGCCCATTACGAGCAGCAACATGGAGAATACAAACAGATTGAGATAAGAAAAATATCTTCCAAAATGTCCGGGCTTCTCATCGTGCATGTAAGAAATCGAATACACATGAATCAGGAAACCTACACCGGTAATAATAAGCAGGAATAAAGAGGATAGCTGGTCCACCTGGAATGCAAAGGGGATATTCAGCTTGTCGACATGAATAAATGTAAAGTAATTGGCAATATAAGGCGCATTCAAATTGCGCACTTCCACGAATACCAGTACGCTGAGAATAAAGGAAAGGAGGATTACACCGCTGCCGATAACTCCGATCATCGTTTTGGACAAATAATTTCTTCCCAGTCCATTGATCAGGAAACCCACCAGGGGCAAAAGCGGAATAAGATAAACCAATTCTAAAACGTTGTTCATACTTCTATATTGGAGAGCAGGGAATGCTTGCAATATGCCCGTCTCAATGCTTTAACCGGTTTAAAAAATTAACATCCACCGAGTGGACGTTCCTGTACATCATTACGATTATGGCCAATCCCACACTCACCTCGGCGGCCGCTACCACCATAATAAAGAATACGAATAATTGCCCGTCACTACCCACATTGCCTGCCGTATTGCCGGCGTCGAGGGCAACTTTATAATGCATTTTGGAAAATGCTACCAATAGCAGATTGACGGCATTCAACATCAATTCAATGCACATAAAAATTATGATCGCATTGCGCCTCGTCAATACACCTATGATGCCGATGGCAAAGAGGGCGATTGCGAGGATGATATAGTAGTTAATAGGCATACTCTTCGAGATAAAAACTAAAAGATAAAAGATAAAAGTTTTCTGATTCGATCATTCATTTAATGTTTTGACCTTTACTTAGTTTGAAAGATTTGTTCCTTTAATCATGTTTTCCGCCTTACATTTTATAGCACAATTTGGACAACTTTTATCTTTTAGTTTTTATCTTTTATCTTCTTCTTATTCCTTCTTCCCAATCACCACCGCCCCTACCATCGCACTCAAAAACAAAATGCTGCTGATCTCAAAAGGGACTACGTAATTGGTGAAGAGTTCACGACCCAGGTTTTTGATGAGGCCGATATCTCCTCCATTTACCAGGGCCGATTGCTGACGGATATCTGTATCGCGCAAGGCAGCCACCATTACCAACAGCAGGCATCCGCCTGAAACCGCCCCTGCAAATTTCAGCCACCTGTTTTTCTGCGGTTCCGTTTCTTTGTTGAGATACATGAGCATGATCACGTATAAAAACAGCACCATGATCGCGCCGGCATACACGATTATGTTGACGATTGCGAGAAACTGTGCATTCAATAAAATATAATGTCCGGAAATGGCGAAGAAAGTAATGATCAGCCACAATACACTGTAAACGGGGTTTTTGCTCGTGATCACCATCAGTGCACTGAACAACGCGACCACGGAGAGAAACCAAAAAAGTACTTGTGTTATTCCCATATAAGCTGTTAGCTATTACTGCATGCTATCAAATTCACACCGCAGTTGCCTTTAATAAAACATTCCTTCACGATGATTACTGCTATTAAACCTTTTCCTCTGTACGTTCACCCCTTGCCTTTTCATATTCGGCTGGGTGAGTAAGCGGATTTGGTATCAGCAGGTCTTCCTTTTTATATATAAATCCTTTTCTTCCGTAATTGGCTGGTGCAAATGTCTGCGAAAGGTAGATCGCATCTTTTGGGCAGGCTTCTTCACATAGTCCGCAGAAGATGCATCGAAGCATATTGATCTCATACTTAGCTGCATACTTCTCTTCACGGTATAAATGTTCCTCTTCAGGGAGACGCTCTGCCGCTTCCATCGTAATGGCTTCTGCCGGGCAGGCAACGGCACAAAGGCCACAGGCCGTGCAACGCTCACGTCCTTCCTCGTCACGATTAAGCACTTGCAATCCACGAAACACCTTGGAAAACGTTCTTGTTTCTTCCGGGTACTTAATCGTCGCCTTCCTTTTAAAAAGATGGCTGAGCGTGATCATCATGCCTTTGAATATGTTCCACAGGTAAATACTTTCAACCCACGTCATGGGCTTACGGTCTACCTGCTTTGCTCGTTGTGTTAATTGCATAAAGCTTTACAGCTTTTAAAATTTTCGCAAATATATCGTTTTTGACTCCGAAAGTCTGAAAGTAATACAGCTTCAGTCTTTCATCTTCTCCACTATTTCTTTAACCACAACATCAGTGCCGCAGTTATGATCATATTGAACAGCGCTAACGGGATCAATTTCTTCCAACCCAGGTTCATCAACTGGTCGTACCTGAACCGCGGTATCGTCCAGCGTATCCACAAAAAGAGGAACAGGAAGAAAGAAATCTTCGCCATCAGCACACTAAAACTTATCAATGACATCAGCCAGTTAGGCAAATCCCACGTTGCTTCATTTACAAAGGGAATATCATATCCGCCAAAATACAAGGTAGCCATCACCGCACTGCTGATAAACATATTAATGTATTCTGCAAACAGGTAAAAGCCCAACTTCATGGATGAATACTCCTGGTGATAACCAAAGTTGAGTTCATTCTCCGCTTCTGGCAGATCGAAAGGAGTGCGGTTGCACTCAGCCAGCGCACATATAAAAAATATCAGGAAACCCAGTGGCTGGTAAATAATGTGCCATCCATTTTTTACCTGGTTGGCAACAATATCACTCATTTGCAACGACCCTGTCATAAACAATACGGCAATCAGTGCAAGTCCCATTGGCAACTCATACGAGATCATTTGAGATGCACCCCGTATGGCAGCCATCAGTGAAAATTTATTATTCGAAGCCCATCCCCCGATCATGATACCATATACACCCACACTTACCACACCAAACACAAAGAGGATTCCCATATTTACATCTGCTACCTGCAAAGGCATTTCACGACCATTAATAAGCAATGGCGTGCCCCATGGAATAACTGAACTGGTAAGCAGGGCCGTGATCATCGCCATCGCCGGGCCGAGAATAAAAAGGAATTTATTCGATGCCAGCGGTATGATCTCTTCCTTGAAAAATAATTTTCCTCCATCAGCCAGCGGTTGAAAAATACCAAATGGACCCGCACGATTGGGACCAATCCGATCCTGCAACCACGCTGCCACCTTGCGCTCAAAATAGGTAGTGTACATCGCGATAAAGAAAGACAACCCGATGATAGCTGCTATCAGCACCACCTTACCTATGATCAACCACCAGTCGATAACCAGAATGAACATTTTTGACAATTATATTTTGAACTACATCGAAACAGAACAATCCTATTAACCAAGACTCCACTCACAAAAAACTATTCCTCTTCTTCAAATGTTTTGCTCGTGGCCGGCCCGGGCAACTCGCTCAACTCTACTTTATTTACATCACTGATGCTATGAATATCCATCAATAGTTTGGGATGACGACCGCCCATCACATCCGGCAAAGTTTCAGCAGGCTTTTTCAATCCCACATAA
>CBFGYO010000072.1:0-19578 GCA_965652975.1 uncultured Chitinophagaceae bacterium
CTTACCTGGAATGTCCCCCGCCTTCCCGCCCTGCAGGAAACGATCCGTAATCTTTATTTCCATGTATGCATGTGGTTTGCCATGATGATCCTTTTTACGGTGTCGCTGGTAAATGCCATCAGGTACCTGATCACCTTCAACCTCAAATATGATATTTATGCCCGCCAGTATGCTGTGGTAGGGATTGTAATGGGCGTATTGGGGTATGCTACCGGTGCTATATGGATGACGTACACTTGGGCCGACCCGAACAATCCCGCCTTTCAGTCATTCAGCGCGCTGGCCCGTGAACCCAAACTGATTGGTGCAGCTATTGCCCTGCTTGTTTATTTCGCCTACCTGGTATTGCGTGATTCGATTAGCGATATGGATAAACGTGCGCGCATCAGTTCCGTTTACAACATTTTCGCATATGCTATGCTGTTTCCATCTATCTGGATATTGCCTCGCGTGATGGACAGCCTGCACCCTGGCCGTGAGGGCAACCCCGCTTTGAATACTAGCGATATCGACAGTAACATGCGTATCGTCTTCTACCCCGCCGTTATTGGCTGGACCTTGTTAGGTGTCTGGATCACCACATTGAAGATCCGTCTTCATATGCTGAACGAAAAAAAACTGCGTCATGAGTAGATCAAAAAAGATCATTGCTGCCTTTACGTTATTGATGATGATGTCGATGAATATGTCAGGCCAGGAAAAAGTGGTGGAAATGGCAGATACCATGCGTAGCAACGGACGAATTTATGTGGTAGTAGCTGTAATGCTGACGATTCTTATAGGGCTCATCCTGTACCTGTGGCGTATTGACCGGAAGATTAGTAAACTTGAAAAAGAAAATTGACAAAACGGGAAACATCCGTATGTCAATATTAATATAACGATTGCAATTGCTAAATTAAAAACGAACTCATGTCTGACAATTACAGTTTTTTTGGCGCCGTAGAACGAAGTTTCGACAAAGCGGCGAAATTCACAAAATGGGACCTCGGAATCTTAAGACAAATCAAGGAATGTAATGCGGTATACCAAATGCGTTTCCCGCTAAAAAGAGATGATGGCACACTTGAAGTAATAGAAGCTTACCGTGTACAACACTCACACCACAAAACTCCCTGTAAAGGCGGAATCCGGTTTGCTGCAGAAGTAAACCAGGATGAAGTAATGGCGCTGGCAGCACTGATGACTTATAAATGCGCTATCGTAAATGTGCCTTTTGGTGGTGGTAAGGGTGGTATAAAGATCAATCCCAAAAAATATTCTCCTTATGAACTGGAGAAAGTAACACGCCGCTATACTGCTGAACTAATCAAGAAAAATTTTATCGGCCCCGGTACAGACGTACCCGCACCTGACTACGGTACAGGCGAACGTGAAATGGCATGGATACTCGATACCTATACAGCTATGCACCCGGGAGAAATTGATGCCGCGGGTTGCGTAACAGGCAAACCCGTTACACAAGGTGGTGTAAGAGGTCGTCGTGAAGCCACCGGGCTCGGAGTATTCTTTGGTCTTCGTGAAGTGTGCAATATGCCCGACGTGATGAAAAAACTTGGTTTGGAACTGGGTGTGGAAGGCAAAAGAATTGTAGTGCAGGGATTGGGTAATGTGGGATATCATTCAGCTAAATTTTTCCAGGACGCCGGAGCTAAGATCATCGGTCTTGCTGAATACGAAGGTGCTATCATGAACCAGGATGGGCTCGATATCGATGCGCTCTTCAATCACCGCAAAACCACCGGTTCGATTTTAAATTTCCCGGGCGCAACAAACATGAATATTAATACCGATGCGCTGGAAATGGAATGCGATATCCTTATTCCTGCTGCACTTGAAAACGTGATCAACGCAGATAATGCTCCTCGTGTAAAAGCAAAGATCATTGGTGAAGCGGCCAATGGACCATTAACGCCCGAAGCGGATGAGATATTGATCAAAAAAGGCGTAGTAGTAGTTCCCGACATGTACCTGAATGCTGGAGGTGTAACAGTATCTTATTTTGAATGGCTGAAGAACCTTAGCCACGTGCGTTATGGCCGTATGGAAAAGCGTTTTACTGAAAATCTGAACACACATATCCTCGGACAGATAGAAGAATTAAGTGGCAAGAAAGTGCGTGCTGAAGAAAAAGAATTTATCATGCATGGTCCTGACGAAGTAGACCTCGTGTACAGCGGACTGGAAGAAACAATGATCACCGCTACCCACGAAATTATGAATGCGTGGAAAGCTAATCCCGAAATACCAGACATGCGCACGGCTGCCTATGTTGTTGCGATCAATAAGGTCGGCACCAGCTATGCAGAACTGGGCATTTTCCCATAACAACATAACCAATTGCTTAGACGATCCCATCTTGTAGTAAGGTGGGATTTTTTATTATTAATCAATTTAGCAAGAAGGCGACTACCAAAGGGGAAGGGCATCAATTACATTAAGTCCTTCGGCTGTCTTTTGCCATCCATAAGTCATGCTGCCATTTGTAATAATGATATAATTTACCGGTACACTGATATTATAACGCAACGCCTGCTGCAAAACCGATTCGCGTAAGGGCACCTTCATCTCCTTACACTCAACAATCATCCAGGGCAGGTGCTGCTTGTCGTACACCAGGATGTCGAAGCGTTTTTTCAGTTCGCCTAACTTTATCTCTTTTTCCAATGCGATAAGCGTAGAGGGGTAATTGATCACGCTGATGAGATATTGAACAAAGTTTTGTCGTACCCATTCCTCTGGAGTAAGCAGTATCCATTTTTTGCGAAGCCCGTCAAATATAAACTCCCTTCCCTCCTGCACTTTTATTCGAAAGGCAGGCAAGGGAAACTCGATCTTTATCATTTGTCCAAAAATAAAGTTTTAAATTAGCATGATACAATCTTAACTGTACAAGCACAGCACTCAACCTGGAATGGCAATGAAAACAAAAGAAGAAATAGTAAAAAACTGGTTACCCCGCTATACCGGTGAATCGTTAGAAAACTTTGGGCAATATATATTACTTACCAACTTCAGCAATTATGTGAACCTGTTTGCGGAATGGAACAATGTGAAAGTTGTAGGTGAAGGCAAACCCATGCCGTGTGCGACAGCCGGGGGCATCACGATCATAAATTTTGGCATGGGCAGTCCCGGTGCGGCAACGGTAATGGACCTTCTTTCTGCTATCGAACCAAAGGCAGTACTTTTTTTAGGAAAATGCGGGGGCCTGAAAAAAAGAAACAAACTGGGCGACCTGATCCTTCCCATTGCAGCCATCAGGGGTGAAGGTACTTCCAATGACTACTTTCCCTCCGAAGTACCGGCATTACCAGCATTTGCGCTTCAAAGGGCCGTGTCTACCACCATCAGGGAATATGAAGTGGATTATTGGACCGGCACGGTATACACTACCAACAGGCGCGTGTGGGAACATGATGAACAATTCAAAGAATACCTGCAAAAAATCCGCACTTACGCTATAGATATGGAAACTGCTTCGATCTTTACTGTAGGCTTTTTTAATAAAATACCAACCGGTGCATTATTATTGGTGAGTGACCAACCGATGATTCCTGACGGCGTAAAAACCGAAGAGAGTGATCGGAAAGTAACTTCGGAATATGTAGAACGACATTTGAAGATCGGGATCGATTCGTTGAAACAGCTCATCAACAACAACTCCACGGTTCGTCATCTTGTTTTTTAAACCTTTGTTTATGAAATTATTTATTCTCCTGGCGGCAGTATTCACACTTACGATTTCAGCCGATGGCTGTAAAAAGAAAAAGTCCGGAGTGTATAAGGGAAAATTGGAAATCAAGGCACTTTGCATGAATTACACTATCCGTGTACTGGAAGGTAGTACCGACACTTCGATTGTTACCGCCAACTGGATCGATGAATCGACAAATAAATCGTATTCGAATGTATTTGGTCTTGCCAGTCGTTGTTCATTTCCAGCTACAATAAAAGAAGGGGATGAATTTTATTTTACTATTGAAACAGCCGAAACTCAAAATTGCGCGGTGTGCATGGCCTACTATCCAACACCGCCAAAGAAATTGTTTATTAAAGTAGTGGAAAAATAATGAAGCCACTATTACAAGTCAATAATCTCTCTGTTGATTTTATTTCCGAACAGGGCACTGTGCATGCGTTGAAAAATATTTCATTCAGCGTTGATCGTGGTGAAATCGTAGCGCTTGTTGGTGAATCGGGCTCTGGCAAATCGGTAACCTCCCTTTCCATACTACAACTTTTACCTTCACCACCTGCAAAATATACAAACGGGCAAATCCTTTTTTCCGAAAACGGCGACAACGCAATTGATCTTTTGCAAATAGATAAAAAGCAGTTGCCGCAAATCCGCGGCAACAAGATCTCCATGATCTTCCAGGAGCCGATGACCTCACTCAATCCTGTTATGCGCTGCGGCCACCAGGTAATGGAAGCAATTCACTGGCATAAAAAAATAAGTCTACAGCAGGCTCGCAAAGAAACGATTCAGTGGTTTGAAAAAGTAAGGCTGCCTGATCCTGCCGCTATATTCAATCGTTATCCTCACCAGTTGAGTGGCGGTCAAAAACAACGGGTGATGATCGCAATGGCCATGTGCTGCGAGCCATCATTATTGATTTGCGATGAACCGACAACAGCACTGGATGTAACGGTACAAAAAACAATTCTCGAATTGATAAGGGAGTTGCAACAGCAATCGAATATGGGAGTGATCTTCATTACCCACGACCTGGGCGTGGTAGCAGAAATTGCTGACAAAGCTGTTGTAATGTATAAAGGAGAAATGGTAGAACAAAACACCGTAAGTACGCTATTTAAAAACCCTCAACATCCTTATACAAAAGCATTATTGAATTGCAGACCCGTCAATCACCCTCGAGGTACAAGACTTCCGGTGGTAAGTGACTTCCTGATCGACGAACGCAAGCCGACAATCATACCCCAACAAAGTCCATTGCAAATAAATAGAGCCCCTAATTCCGAGTTGCTGATATCAGTAAAGAACCTCTCGGTTTGGTTTCCTGCTAAAAAAAATTTCCTTGGCAAAATATTACATTATACAAAAGCCGTAGATGATGTAAGTTTTGACATTTACAAGGGCGAAACGATGGGATTGGTGGGCGAAAGTGGATGTGGCAAAACTACCCTCGGCCGCGCATTGTTACGATTGGTAGAGCCCACGAGGGGATCAATTATTTATAAGGGTGTTGACCTTACCGCAAAAAACCGGGACCAGTTACGCTCCCTGCGCAAAGAAATTCAAATCGTATTCCAGGATCCTTATTCCTCGTTGAACCCGCGCGTAACGATCGGCGAGGCAATAGCCGAGCCATTGAAAGTACATCGCCTTTTCACTTCGGACAGAGCCAGGAAGGACAGGGTGATGGAACTATTACAAAAAGTGGACCTCCATGGAAACTACTACAATCGTTATCCGCATGAGTTTAGTGGAGGTCAACGGCAGCGTATCGTAATAGCAAGAGCACTTGCGCTTAACCCTTCATTTATTGTTTGCGACGAATCCGTTTCAGCTCTTGACGTAAGTGTGCAGGCACAGGTACTAAACCTGCTGAACGATCTGAAAAAGGAAATGGGTTTCACCGTGATATTCATCTCACACGACCTGGCAGTAGTACACTACCTCAGCGACCGGATAATGGTGATGAATAAAGGAAAAATTGTTGAAACAGGCGATGCGGATGAAGTGTATTTACAACCGAAAACGGCTTATACCAAAAAGCTGATTGATTCCATTCCAAAAGGTATCGTTGCTTAGTCGCGAAATTCTGCCAGAGGTCTGACTGCTTCATATCGATCACTGTTTCTATCACCATAAAATTCGCGTGCACTTTTTCGTCTTGAATACAACAATTTCTTGAGCGTTTTTTGCAACTGCGCATTAAGCGGTTCGTCCGGATTGATGCGCGTATCGGTAAGATTGGTAAAATCTAAACTTTCATAATCGGATCTGTCTTCGTCATCATCTGCGGCTACAAGGTTATTCTTTTCTTCGAATTCAAACAGGCGTGGGTCTGTGGGTACCAGCCCGACTGTTGCAAGCTTCCAGCTCACATCCTCTTTCTTGTTCTTATACTTAAAGAAATACACAAATCCTTTTTTGCCTTTGAAGGTTGTCGCAAGCCGATCGATATATGCAATAGTATCAGGCCTGTTGTAAGAAGCCCTGCTGGCGAGCGCGCTCTCTCCAAGCTCGATATGATTATTATATTTTGCAGGGAATTTTTCAAGCTGCTGCATATCTTTCAAATCCGTATAGAGGCGAAACCTGTAATCGTCCATCTTTGCAAAGTATGCAGGTATGCTATCGGGAATGGTTTTCTTGTTGCGCATTAAAAGCATCACTGTCTGATATTTTAATTGCTTATCGCCAGACTGCAACATTTGTTTCACCAGCGGTTGTACACCGGGATGCAGGTCCCAGTAGGGCAATAATAAGGTCGCATATAGAATCAGCGCTTCGTTGCCACGATCACTTTCATTATTCCTTATGGCAAATGATGTTGGGGTATTATCCGATTTATTTTCTTCAGCCTTATCGATAGCTTTTTTCTTTTCGGCTATTACCTGTTTTTTCATTTCCTGCCTGGCTTCAAGCATGAATTTGGTGAAATACATTTCATAATCGCGTGGTTTAACCAGGTTACTATCAATCATTCTTCCCAGCAGGTTCATCATCGGGTGCTTATAGTCGTCGAGGTTTAAAAGCGGCATGAGATCAGGTAAAATAGTTCTTGTCAAAGCCAGTGAATCATACAACTCATCCAGGAAATCGCCATTGGAGTACCGGAATGGCGATGCAGTGGACATACCACGAAATACATTACTGTAATCAAAATCGCCAGCCTGGCTTTTTTCTATTACCGGTGGTTCTTCAACGATGATATCACGGAAAATTCCAAAAGCATATTGTGATTGATGCTGGAGCAATGATTCAAGTACGGTATACTGAAGTTCTATAGTGTCGCCGGCTGCATAATACAGTGCTTTGAGGTAGTCGGCAGCCTGTTTGCTTTTGATATCTCCGAGTTTAGCAACCAATGCCTTCTTCGTTTCCAGGTATTGTTTTTCCTTAAAGGTTAGTGAATTGATAGCTTTTTCCAGGTTACCAATATCGGTTGAATCCAGTTCGACCAGGGCAATATGCTGCACCGCACGTTTATGGGCGATGCTGTCCCTGCTTCCAAAATCCTTAAAGAAAAACGCGGATTTCTTGGCGTATATATCCACACCCTTTAGCGTATCTGCGGGCGCAAACGATTCAAAAAAAGATTGAACGAACGTACTTGGTGCAGTGAGTGTATCATGTTGTGTAAGCAAGGAAAAGCCCACACCATCCTTATAATACCGTTTATACCAGATCATCCTGCTGCTGCCGGTATCGGAAATTTTTGTTTCCCATACCTGCATTTTATTAGGAAGCTGGTATGATTTGCGGCTACGAACGATCCAGCTTGTATCACCCATGAGCATCAGTTCAAAGTTTTTTTCAAAACCACTACTGTCCGAACTGTAATAATATCGAGGTGATTTATAGAAGGATACATAGATCTTTTCACCTGTCGTGTCGTTGCTAACCAACTTACTTCGATAGGCACCGCCTTCCAGCATATCTTTTTCAGACATTTCATCATCATCGCCACCCCCAGGAATGCCAATGCTGCGTAATCCCAGCTTTTCCTTTTTTTGATCCGGGTATACGGGACTCTTGACCGTAAAATATAGAGCCGTGTCTTTTCTTTCTGTGGCGGAAGGATAAATAAAAGGTTTGATCTCAAACGAATTCAGGAATGAAGTCATTTTTGGATCCTCCTGTTTGCCGTGCGCCACGAGTGTGTAATAATGTGGCCCCTGTATCAAAAAACGTAATACATACACGCCACCATTTTTATCCCTGAACTTACAATCGAGTGCAGGATAACCCTGGTGCACCAGGAATCGTCGACTAAGTTTCCTGTCAATAAAATCTGATGCAGCAAAACTTTCTTCCATCAATCCCAGGTCGAAACTGTCCTCCTCTACAAATTGATAATTATGAATGTCGGAACGAATTACACGATAATGTATTTTGGTTTGACTGTCTTCGGCGTCGTAGATCCAGCTTCCATCGTTACCGATATAAGGCTCATGAGGCAGGTCGATACTAAAACCTCCGGCAACTGGAGAATACTTTTTCCATTTGCCGCCGGGATTGTTGAGAGTAGCATAATCCCTGAATTTAATGCTATTGAAAAACCTGTTAGCTTCATCTCCATTCTTTACATAATCACCGTTGCCGCTGATTTTGAAAAAGATCACTTCGAAAGGGGTGATGAAGATGTTGTAGCGTTGAAGATCGCCCCTTCGTGTCTTATTAAGAATATCAAAACCATTAAACCCGTTGCGACTGATTTTTGTTTTACTAATCAGTTTACCCGGGATGTTCTCATAAAGAAGACTGTCGATCTTTTTATACACCTGCTCTGTACTATGCCCCCACATCCAGCCATTGGTCATGATCCTGGTGACCATGTAATAGCTGCCGTTGGCCATATCCGCATATTGTTTTTGATCGAGCGCGCCGTCATCACCAAAAGAATAAAACTTGCCAGGTATACTTACTTCAAAAAGGCTGTCATCAGCTTTCTCCGTGTTGAATACTACGGGTACTCTTACCTTCTCCACTTCTTCTTTATGCCGGCTATCCCGTTCGCCCATCATTACGGGTCGTAAGATATAACCCTTGTCGCGCAGGATTTCAATTACCCCTCTTTTGCCTGGAAGGTGGGCTGCGCCAACTCCGACGAAAAGGGTAGCCTTACTTTTCAATATCGAATCAATAGAAAACGCCTGTATCTCGTTGCGCTTGTATAAAAACTTTTCATCAAAGGCTTCAGAGAAGCTGTTGAGCTTATTAATGGAATCCAGTTGATCCAGGTTTCCTTTACGATAAGCTTCCTGCAATTTGCCGGAAGAGTACTCTTCATCTACTTCGTAATTTCTTTTTTTACTTCTATCTCGCGCGGCATCGCGATAAGCTTCCTGCATCAGTTTCATACTTTCAGCGTAGCGTTCTACCCCTGCTACTTTTTTGCCCCATTTTTTCCCACACTGGTAGATGTACATATCAAGGTAGGTATCTTCTTCAAAGTCGCTCGACTCATTGCCATACGAGCGATAGAGAAGGTTATTGATGGTAGAAGGATTACTGTAAAGGGAGCGTTCGATCTTCTTATCGTATTTATAGAATTTGAGCGTATTAATGGTCAGGTAATCATTGGGAATGGCGAGGTAGCCGGCAAACCGTCCTGAAGGTGAATAGCCCATTTCCCCGGTTTCGTACTTGCTCATATCCTCCTGCCAAGATTCAGGATTGGTTTCGAGAGCTACCACGTCTGCATTACGGATACCCATGTAAAATGAATCAGCCAGGTGAAAGGCCAGTTTACTGCTTACGTGCATGGTACCAAAGAGGTAGGAGGGTTTTTTGAGACCGTTGCCTGTAATTTCCCAAAGAAGGCTGGGATATTTCCGTGCTTTGGCTTTGTGCTGGGCAAATAATAGGTAGGGCAAAACCGCAAAAATCAAGACGATGGCTCTTTTCATAAAATATGGGCTGTTCTATTAAACAAATTTAAGATGCGGTTTGCCTATAAAAGTCATAAATACAAAGCGCAGGTTACAATATTCGGGCCTTTTCTGCTGGATTAAAGCGTGCGGAAGCCGGAAATATTGTGAAAAATAAAACAGGATTTTGGCTCTAAATAGTGTACCTTCGCCGCCTTTAAAAGTCATCACTTTGACCAAACCCGGCGCCGTAAGGCCGGATTTGTCCTGCCTCTGGTAAGTCCGGCCATATTGCCGGAGCCCGGTTTGCGTCATGAGACAACGGTAAAAAACAATAAATACTCATGAAGCTTTCACAATTTCGGTTTGATCTCCCGCTTAATTTAATTGCCCAAAACCCTGCGAAAAGAAGAGAAGATGCCCGGATGATGGTTGTTCACCGCCACACTGGCCAGATCGAAAACAAACATTTCCGTGATATTCTCGATTACTTCGACGACAAGGATGCTTTTGTAGTGAATAATACCAAGGTTTTCCCGGCGCGTATGTATGGTAGGAAGGAAAAAACCGGTGCGAAAATCGAGGTTTTCCTGCTTCGTGAACTCAATAAACCCAACCGCCTGTGGGATGTGATCGTTGATCCCGCAAGAAAGATCAGGGTCGGCAACAAACTTTATTTCGGCGACCAGGAAGACCTGGTGGCGGAAGTTATCGACAACACTACCAGCCGCGGCCGTACAATTCGTTTTTTATGGGAAGGATCTGAAGAAGATTTCCGTGCACAGCTAGAAAAACTGGGTGAAACGCCATTACCAAAATACATTAAGAGAAAGCCTGACGAAGAAGATAAGGAGCGTTATCAGACAGTATATGCAAAACATGAAGGTGCCGTAGCTGCTCCTACAGCCGGCCTACACTTCAGCCGTGAGCTTATCAAACGCCTCGAAATAAAAGGTATCCGCTTTGCAGAAGTAACGCTTCATACCGGGCTCGGAACCTTTCGACCCATCGAAGTAGAAGATCTCAGCAAACATAAAATGGATGCCGAGTATTATCATATTGAAGAAGCAGCCTGCAAAATCGTAAACAGGGCTAAAGAATATGGTCACCGTATCTGCTCTGTGGGTACTACAACCATGCGCGCACTTGAATCATCCTTTACAGCGCAAAAACTTTTGAAGCCGTCTGAGGGCTGGACAAATATGTTTATTCATCCGCCTTACGACTTCAACATTGCCGATTCACTTGTTACCAACTTCCACCTGCCAAAAACAAGCTTACTTATCATGACCTGTGCATTTGCAGGTTACGAACTTACAATGGAAGCTTATAAGAAAGCAATTAAGGACAAGTATAGGTTTTTTAGTTATGGAGACGCACTATTGATTGTGTAAGATTTATTGATTCGATTTAGATAAAAGATAAAAGTTGTACTAGTGCGGAGTATCCGACCTGATATAACTTTTATCTTTTATCTTTTAACTTTTATCTTCTCCTACTCCTTAACGTACTGCTAACAGGAAATTTGGTAAATTACACAGAGGAGGATTTAGATATGAAGAAGTTCCTGACGATTTTACCAGCGATACTGGCAGTAGTCATTATTCAGGCCCAGGATTACAGGGGCAAGACTCACCAACAAACAGCAGAAGACCGGTTAAATGAACTCTATTGCAGCGGTCTTTTCAAAACTAGCGATGGAACAATACTGGATGTTGCAGCAGACCCTGGTGCAAAAGCTTATTTCAATATCCTGGATTGGCTACCGGGACGGGTTGCAGGCGTACAGGTGATTACAACGCGCAACGGAGTTCGTATTCCGCTTATCCGTGGGGGCATTCCGGCATTGTATGTAGATGAAATCCAGGTCAGCTATAGCCTCTTGTCTTCACTGAATGTAAATGATATTGGAATTATCAAAGTAATCAAGACTCCGTTCCTGGGAGGATTCAATGGTGGAAGTGGTGCGATTGCTATTTATACTATTGTGGAAGAGGAAGAAGAAGAATGATTTTTTATTAGTTTTCATAGTCAAGGGGAAGTGCATTTGCCAACTTCTCGGACCATCCCCAATAACCCAGCGCAAATAAATTTTGTGGATCAAAATAGTGGCCATTTTTTTCAATTCGAATCAAATCTACATTAGGAGAAAAAAGAAAAGAACGTTGTGAAACGGGACTTCTTGCCTCTGATAATGATCGTACATAACCCTCTTCTTCCAATTCGCCGGTGTAAGTAACAAATAAATAGTCGGGGAAGTACATTACTTTATATAGACCTTCCTGCTTTATCACAACGCTATCTGCAGTTAGTAGTTTTTCGCCATAGACTTCATTGTAATCAGGCTGTCTCATTACCCGTTGATAATAGCTAAGTGTGTCCGGTGGCAGATCGGGTTCTTTCATTTCGATTATCGGCGTTGCGGATCCACGTGCAGTAGACACGACTTTTATGGGAGCATATGCTTTTTTCACACGAAGTTTTTCAAGGTTATAGATCCTGACCATTCTCCTCACTTCAAAACCATTTTCGATCAGGGTATTTGTGTATACGCTTCGCATAAAATGTAACATAGACCCCTTATAAGATTGCTGGCGATGCTGTGCGTAATTTTTTTTGTTCTTGCTTTCTTCGAATAATGAATACCCAAGAAAAACGACGCTTTCGTCATTAAAGTTTACTTCAAATTTTTCCAACTGGTAATGGATCGTGTAGCCAAGCGCTTTATTTTCAATTAGCAGTGCCTCGTCGGAATAGGCCACCAGGCGGTTGCTTTTTTTGTAAAATTTGAATCGAATATCTTTTGCATTTTTAATGGTACAACCTTTAGAATTAGCTGAGGTGCCGATAAAATTATCCAGGAAAAGTCGCCCCCATTTTTCCCAGGTTTCTTCTACATACGATTCTACAATTACATTCGCGAGTTCCCTTACTTTAATTTTTAATTCCACTTTAATATTGATGGGCAACTTCTCTTCACTGAAAGTAAAGACATTTGTTTCGTACCCTACGGAGGAAATAATTAGCTGGTGTTTGCCCGCAGGAACGCCGCCTATTTCAAAATACCCGATATTATCGGTGGTGGTTCCTTTAGAGGTGTTGGTAATAAAAACACTGCAGCCGGGAATAACTTTTCCAGTACCAGCGTCCACAACCGAACCCGTGATAGCTCGCTGACTGAAGGATATTAAGGAGGAGCAAATAAGCAGTACTAATGTTGCAAGTCTTTTGACCATCAGACAATTTACATTGCTAATGGAATTAGGGAAACATTTCGGGGAGAACGGTTGGTTTCAAGGGCAAGCGTGCAAAAAAGACGAAGAGGAAAAAAATTTGTGTAAGTTATTTACTTCCCTTCCCATTTCAGCTCCAAATTATTCAAGGCCAAACATACCCTTATTCAATTGTTGCAGTATCTGTGTTTTATACTCTGCCGGAACCAGCAATGAAATATTATGCGGGCTACCGCCATAGCTTACCATGCGCACAGGGATATTCATGATGGAGCCAAACAGTTTTTTGACCATGTCTTCGGTTTTGGAGATCTCGTTTCCTACAACGGAGATGATGGTTTGATTCTGGTCAACTTCAATCGTTCCAAATGGTTCGAGTTCTTTCAGTATTTCCTTTAAAAATATCGAATGGTCGATCGTAATAGACACGGCAACTTCGGAAGTAGTAATCATATCGATGGGTGTGCGATACTTTTCAAATACTTCAAATATTTTCCTTAGGAATCCGTATGCCAGTAACATGCGGCTGCTTTTTATGCGTATAGCCGTAATATTATCTTTTGCCGCAACTGCTTTAACGCCTACTGTGCTGGCTTTTTCCTCGATGATCGTTCCCTTGGCTTCGGGTTGCATGGTATTAAGGAGCCTGACCGGGACCTTGTAGGTCTGTGCCGGCCAGATGGAGGCAGGGTGAAGGATCTTTGCACCGAAATAAGCAAGCTCGGCTGCTTCGTCAAAACTCATTTGTTCAACCGGCACGGTTCGTTTCACAATGCGGGGATCGTTATTATGCATGCCGTCGATATCTGTCCATATTTCACAGACGGTCGCATTGATGGCAGCAGCAATTAATGATGCCGTATAATCGCTTCCTCCTCTTTTAAGGTTGTCTACCTCTCCCCTTGCATTGCGACATATATAGCCCTGGGTTACAAATAACTTTTTATCGGTATGCTGTTGAAGCAACTGGCTAAGTTTGACTTTTATGCTGCCGATCTGCGGCTCGTCGTACGAGTCGATGGTCATGAATTCGAGGGCGGGCAGTAATACGTGATCAATCCCCTGCTCTTCCAGGTATGTTGAAAATAATTTGGTTGACAACAACTCCCCCTGTGCCAGGATATCTTTATTCAGTGACTCACTAAATGAAATCTTGAGAATAATATTGAGAAATTCGAAGTGCTCGGCAACGATGGCCATGGCCTTGGCAACCGCTTCCGGTTTTTTTACCAGTTGCGTTACGAAATCATTATAATGCGCTTCCAGTTTGTCGATAGCCTGTTTTGCCGTGGTACGATCACCCTTGGCGATATGATCCCCAATTTCTACCAGCGCATTGGTAGTGCCGGATAATGCTGACAAAACGATGATAGCAGGTTCTGTTTCTTTTGTAACGAGTGTAACGATGTGATGCATACGCTCTGGCCTGCCTACACTGGTACCTCCAAACTTCATGACTTTCATGGTGCTGTCCCCTTTATATTAGTTGAAAATGGGTGCAAAGATAAGCGGAAGGGTTGCTTATTGCAAAAAACCGCAAGTACAGCAATGCGCGGGAAGGGTGGTTGCAAATTGAAAATGATGGGAATTCATCAGAATAATAGTACATCTAATTATATTGGCCAGGCTATAGAGAATTTTTCAGCGAGGTTCCTTAGATCACCTGCAACAACATCGAGCAATGGTATCCCGTTTTGTGACCTGAACGATTCCATTTCTCTTTCGGGGTCGCCTGGTACTAAAACTTTTTCCTCTCCTTTCACAGGCCTGCACGCACGAAATCCGCCGATCCAGTGATCCATATCTTTTTTAAAAGAGTCTGCTGAACGAAACGCATCGATGCGCATCGCTCCCAGGAAATGGCCAATTCCTTTGCCGGGTTGTTGTGATGGCATGGGTACATAGGCGGGGAATGGTGGTACCCACGGAGCATAATTGGCGCCACTGAGTAATGCCGAGAATATATCTACTATTGCACCCAGTGCATACCCTTTATGAGAGCCATGCTCCTTATCTCCTCCGAGTGGTAATAATGCACCTCCCTGTTTTAGTTCATTCGCATCGTTGGAAGGATTACCGTCTTTATCCTGTACCCAGCCCGCAGGTGTGGGCAGGTTTTTTCGCTGTAAAATTTCAAGTTTTCCATTGGCGGCGGTGGTTGTCGCGAGATCTGCGACAAATGGTGGTTCCTGCCCGGCAGGCGCAGCCACGCAAATGGGATTAGTGCCGAGCATGCGATCGATTGAAAATGTGGGGGCCACAAGGGGACTTGCATTCGTCATGGCTATCCCGATCATATCATGCTCCAGCGCCATCATTGCGTGATGGGCCGCTATGCCAAAATGATTGCTATTTTGAACACTTACCCACCCTGTCCCAACCTGCTTTGCTTTTTCTATTGCTATTTGCATTGCAAAAGGAGCAACTACCAGTCCGAGGCCGCCATCGCCATCGACTACTGCCGTTGATGGTGTTTCATGAATGACTTTAATTGCAGGTGTTGCATTCACGCGTTTTGCTTCCCACAGGCGTACATATCCACTTAGCCGGGCTACTCCATGCGAGTCGATGCCCCGCAGATCGGCGGATAATAAAGTTTTTGCTGCAACTTCAGCTTCCAGGTTATTGCAACCAATTTTTTGAAACACCTGTACTGTAAAAGAAAATAAGTCCGAATAAGTAAACACCTGGTCTGGCATGAATGAGTTTGAGGTTGCAATATTAGAATAAAAGCGGGAATGATATGTGTTGGACGCAAAGTCCGCGGAGAAGCGCAAAGCGCGCAAAGATTTTTATACTTATTCTTTATTTATAGAAAATCTCTAAGCGGGACCAAAATTTGACATACATAGGGGAAGCCTCACATTATGCAGGAATAGTGAAAAAAATTACTTCGCGTGCTTTGCGCTTCTCCGCGGACTTTGCGTCCTCCCAAATAAAAATGCCACACCCTTTGGTGTGGCATCAAAAACATGTAGGTGGCCTTAACCGTTAGCGCTATCAACAGGAGTTGCCGCCTGTTTCTGCTTATTTCCCACCAGGTACAGAACAGCACCCAGTGCAACAAAACCAATTTTTATGGCCCATGCCGTTGTTTCGCCCCATCCATAAATCCATTCCAACACTGCCGGCACACGATTCATAAATCCGAGAATGATAGCGGCAACGCCGAATAAGAAGAGAAGGCTTCCAATCGATTTCATGTTAGTTGGTTTTAGTTAATAATTATTAAATATAAACAGCTTCCTCCTAACATTATAATGGATATTCCGTCCCCCGTTGCGGAAACTTACGGTCATCAATTTTTATCATATTGAAAACCAGGCACATTCTTAGAATGGCAGATCGTCAATAGGTTCGGTAATATCGCTTGGCGATGGAATATTTGAATTGGATGATGAGGATGATGCAGCCGTATTGCCTGCATAGGCCGGAGCACCACCAGCATCACCGCGACCACCAAGCAGTTGTACTTCCAGTATGCGCATAGTTAAAGAAGCACCTGGTGTGCCATCATTGCGCTGAAATGATTTCACTTCCGGACGTCCTTCCGCATATACCTGCTTACCCTTGGTAAGATATTGTGCAATGGCGGTTCGATCGGTCCAGTAAGCACAATCCACCCAGATAGTTTTTTCCTGCTGATTACCCTGGTTGTCTTTGTATTTTTCTGTATGTGCCACTGTAAAATTGATCACGTTCTTTCCGCTCACTGTATTTACGACGCAATCCTTCCCAAGATGCCCGATAATTTGCATTTTTATCATAGTGCTCTAGTTTTAATAAAATAATAATAGTGAAGCGGCAAGTTACATTATTCCCTCACCATTTGAACGTTACTGCTGACTTTGGGTATGACTGAGAATCAGGCTTGTGAATAACTTGTGCGAACCTGCCGCTTCGATTTAAAACCTTGTGCAATATCAGGTAATGGGCGGGCTGATTCCAAGGGAAAAAAAACGTCATTTTTGTTTTTTTTCGGC
This sequence comes from uncultured Chitinophagaceae bacterium, assembly GCA_965652975.1. Taxonomy (GTDB): domain Bacteria; phylum Bacteroidota; class Bacteroidia; order Chitinophagales; family Chitinophagaceae; genus CADEDV01. The sequence goes on from CBFGYO010000072.1 coordinate 16,784, forward strand.
TGGGCGAGTAATACGCCAAGAGTTACCACGGCGACTTATTGGGAGAATACTTTTATGCGGGCATTCTCACGCAGCGCCGCTACGGCGCGACGGCATTAATATTTTCGCATTGATAATATGCGTGGCGTCGTTGGGGCGCTGCGTGACACACCTTTTATCTTTAAGAATTTCGCCAGGCTTGTCGCTTCTCAAAAAATATCATTATTTATTATTCCGCGATCCGTGCACTTGCCGCATCGATGTTTCTTCCAAAAAATATTGCGTTTAAAAAAAGCTTACTCCCACCTAACCAAAATGCCCTGAAATTGGGATTGTCGGCAATATTAATTACCCGGCCTGTACCAACCGTATTCACGATCACTGCAGCCGAATTGCGAATAGCATCCTTGTTTTCCTTACTTACCCAACCACTTTGCAATGGATTGCTGCCATAATAAAACGGTGTGGCATATGGATTCTTGCTCTTTTCCATAAACACCCTGTTGGCTTTGAACAAACTGATCGTTTTCTGTCCATATCCATAAGTAAGTGGATGGGAAAGATCGGCATCGGCACCAAAAATGGCACCCTGCACCTGCTGTGCCCCATCGATCTGTTCGCGGTCCGCATAAGTAAGTTTTTGTAAACTGTCGACTGGTGATTTTGTCCGCTTGAATTTTACTTCACTTATTCCATTTTGCGCAGCCCACGTAACGGCCTCCTCCGTTAATATCAATGTGCCACCAGCCTGCACCCATGCTTTAAGTTTGTCTTTATTTATTTCTGAATAATTACCTCCCACCATCAGCAGGGTATTGTACTTCGCTAAGTCGATACGATTAAAAATTGCAGGCTCCAAATGCGTTGATGGAATATTCATTCGTTGATCAAGTAGGTGCCATACTTCGCCAGCATCGGTTGCATTTACTCCCTGGCCAGTGATCATTGCTATAGAAGGCTTGGTAATATTTGCAAACCTGCTGCTTCCAAGATCTATTCCTGACAATACACCACCTGTCTGCACAGTTTCTACAGCAACTGCATATTTGTTCATCAACTGTTGCAACATTCCCTTTATCCTTTCTTTATCCATCGACTGCATTTGCACCGGTATCATCAATGTGCCTCGTTTGAACTTTTTGTTGCGGCCATCTGCTGCAATTTCGAAATCGCTGGTCGCAACTTTTACTATCACACCATTATTCAATAATTCATATAGTGCTGCCGGTGCTGATAAATTTTCCCACTGCATGAGATAAGCATACGCCGCTGCATTGTTTAAAACATTAGTTGCATTACTCGCGTTTACTTTCTCCTGCACCCCAGCCTGTGCCCATTGTGCCGCATTTACTTCATCAGCCTGCAATCCGAATGCAAGTGGCATGGTCCAGGAGGTAATATCATAAAACAGGCTATCCTTATACTCCAGCGTTTTGCCAAAAATTGTTCTTATCAGTTTGGATTGCGGTTGCTGCAACGAAACAAGATATGCGTCCTGCTTTCCATACACGCGACCGCCAATATTCAAATCATTTTTAAATGACTGCACGGCAATCTGGTGCCTGCCAAGCATGGTAATAAATTCATCAACGGTTTTCGCATCTCCTTTTTTTTCGAATACAAATCCTTTAACAGGATCAGCCGCGGCTTCGGTAACAGCATTCTTAAAGAAATCGCGTTGGAAGGAAAGAAATTCCTCTCGCATATGCTTAGCACCCTCGAGTGTAGATAGTGCCGTGATAAACTGGTTGCGTATTGTAAAGGGAAAACTTAGTGGTCCATTAATCGTTTGCATTAAATGTCCGCGCGAAGAAGCCTGTTCAAAAAGAATACCGATACATCCCTGCACATCAGGATAGGTAGATCCTTTTCCATAATAAAAATCATCATAGTTTTCTTTTGTAAAATACAATGAACCGATTCGGTCGAGAAAAGCAGCGTGGTATTTACCGAGCTTGGCAGTGAGTTCCTGGTTCTTCGCAGGAGTAAGTGGGTTTACCCGCGATGGCACACCCGGCTGGAAAAAGAAGGTGGCATTACTCCCCTGCTCATGATGATCAGTAAGGATGTTTGGTTTCCATTTATGAAACCATGTCAACCTGTTTTGACTTTCCACGTGCACAGCAGGCAACCAGTCGCGGTTGAGATCAAACCAATAATGGTTGAACCTGCCACCGGGCCACACTTCATTGAACTCCCTGGAATTGGGATCGCTTACAAGGTTCTTGCTCTTATGCTGGTTGGCCCAGGTAGAAAAGCGTTGCAATCCGTCAGGGTTAAACGATGGATCAAAAAGGATGACTACTTTTTCGAGCAAGTCATCAATTTGTTTTCCCTGTGCCGCAGCGAGGTAGTAAGCGCTCAGCAATGAAGCGTTGGCGCCACTCGACTCGTTGCCATGTATAGAATGTCCAATCCAAACAACGACGGGCATTTTACCGATATCCACAGATCCTGATCGGGATGGGTCGGTCAATTGTACGTGTTGTTGTCTTATTTCTTCCAGTCGCTGATGATTGGCTGGTGAAGTGATGATCAATAAGACCTGCGGACGGTTTTCATACGTGTATCCCATTGTCTCGATCTTTACCCGATCCTTTGCACTGTTAGCAATGGCTGTCATATAATTTACAAGCCGGTCGTGCGTAACATGCCACTCGCCGACTTCATGATGTATAATTTCTTTTGGTTTGGGAATAGCCGGGTTGTAGGTAACGGAATCCGGGAGGTAATAAGAGAGTGACTGTGCACACACCATACTACCATAAAAAAGCAGGACTACAATAGTCAGAGTTTTCTTCATGTCGTTGATTGTT
>CBFGYO010000073.1:0-19502 GCA_965652975.1 uncultured Chitinophagaceae bacterium
ATCAACATCACTGCCAGCACTGCTACTAATTTCAATTTTTTCATGAGTGTTTTTTTTGACTAGTTCGCCGGTCACTTCGCCGGTTTTTTATTTTATTTTAAGATAATATTCAAACAGTTTTGGTTGCCTTGTTCTGTTTTTTTTAACAGCACGCTTTCTTTACAGGGTATTAATCAGTTTCTTACACCCAAATCTTTCAATACATCCTCGCTCTTGTCCAGTTTTGGGTCGGCAAATATAATGGTAATTCCTTCACTTTTGTCGAGCACAAAATCGTAGCCACGTTGTACAGACATTTTCTGTACTGCGTTGTAAACCTTATCCTGTATGGGTTTGATGAGCTCCTGTCTCTTTTTAAACAGATCGCCCTCAAAACCAAAGCGTTTGCGTTGCAAATCCCTCAATTCCTTTTCTTTCATGAAAAGTTGGTCTTCTCTTTTTTTCCTCAATTCATCACTTAGCATCACCTGCTCGGATTCAAAATCCTTGTACATCTTATCCAGCTCGGTTTGTTTGCCGTCGATATCCTTTTGCCAGTCGGCCGCTACATCATCCAGTTGTTTTTGTGCAGTTTTATAATCTGGCATTTTATCCAGGATATAGCGTGTATCGATGATCGCATATTTCTGTGCAAGTGCTGCGCCTGCAAATACTACAAGTGCAATTGCAAGAGAAAATACTTTTTTCATGATCGTTATTTTTAGAAGTTGAATTTACTATAAGTGTTATTCAGGTTCAAAACCAAGCATGAACGTAAAGCGTGACGCGCCCTTTAATCCAGTACCTGGCGTAAGCCTGTCGAGACCCACACCATAGTCAAATCCAAGCAAACCAAACATCGGCAGGAAGAAACGCATACCGACACCTACACTACGGCGAAGACGGAATGGATTATAGTCTTTGTAATTATACCAGCCATTGGCAGCTTCGAAAAATGTCAATGCATAAATAGTACTGCTTGGATTAGTTACAACAGGAAAACGCATTTCAAGAGTATACTTATTGAATATAGTAAAGAAGCGATTGGCATTTTGCTGATCGGGGTTGACGGATGGATCAGAAGATTCATACACCGGGTAACCACGATGTGCGATGATATCATAACCAAGCAACCCGTAATTATTAGTCAAACCAGCATCCCCCACCTGGAATCTTTCAAAAGGAGAATAATCCAGCTCTTTATTATACCTGCCCATAAAACCATACTTGGCTGCAAGTTTCATTACCAATTGCCTGCTCTTGTCAGCACCCATTGGCTTGCCGATAGGAACATACCATTCAGCATTGAAACGCCATTTGTGATATTCAGGGTGTTCGTATTTATCAATTGAACTTTTCGTGGTTTTATTCCATGCTGAATAAGGTGGCGTAAACTGTACGCTCGCAAGGAAGTTGGAACCACTAACCGGGAATATAGGGTTGAACACGGAAGAACGTTGCAATGTAATCTTTGCACTGATGTTGCGGGACACTCCGGTATGGAAGTTTGGATCGAAAATCGGGTAATTCTTAAGTGTATACTGTGTAAAGTTCAACGTAAAGATCAGGCTGAAATAATCGTCGGGCCATTTCAATTGCTTACCCAGTGAAACAGAAATACCTGTTGTTTTCAAATAATTTGTATCGGAACGTTCACGGTCAATCTGTCCTGTATAAGGGTCAAATGCATTGGAATATTTACTATTGTTGAGTCCAATAGTAAGTGAGTTTCTTTTCTTACCACCGAGCCATGGTTCGGTAAATGAAAAGCTGTATGAGCGATAGGCGCGACCATTCGATTGCACACGCAGGCTGAGCTTTTGACCGTCACCTGTTGGCAATGGATCCCACGCAGCTTTTTTCAAAATATTCCTGATTGAAAAATTGTTGAAGGTTACACCAAGTGTACCTGTCAAACCAACACCACCACCCCATCCGGCGGATAATTCCAACTGGTCGGAAGATTTTTCTTCCAGTCGCCAGTTGATATCCACTGTACCGTCTTCAGCATTGGGCACTACACCCGGGTCGATAGTTTCCTGGTTGAAAAACTGGAGGTTGGCCAGCTCACGTTGAGAACGGATAAGGTCTGAACGGCTGAACAATTCACCTGGTATGGTTCGTAGTTCGCGGCGGATTACGTGATCTTTTGTCTTTTCATTACCAGCGATTGTTACACGCTTTATTCGTGCCTGTGGTCCTTCCTTGATCCTGATCTCGTGGTCGATAGTATCATTGTATACCGCTGTTTCAACAGGCTCTACCTGGAAAAAGAGGTAGCCGTCGTCCATATACAAACCGCTGATGTCGCCACCTTCCTGTGTAAGTTGTTTACCCAGTCGTTTGTTGAGGATATCGATATTGTAAACGTCTCCTTTGTTGATGCCCAGTACAAGATTCAAAAGTGAATCGGGGTATTTGGAGTTGCCTTTCCAGGTAATGTTGCCGAAGTAATATTTTCTTCCTTCCTGTACTTTCAGGTCGATATTGAGATTGCCGTTTTTACTTCTGTATAATGCTGTGTCAACGATCTGCGCATCACGAAATCCCTGGGAGTTATAATAATTAAGCACCTTCTCCCTGTCTTCTTCGAATTTTTTAGGATCGAACTTCGCGCCGCTAAATAGTTTAAACCTGAAATATGGATCGAGTACGCGCTTGGTTTTGCTAAGTGTTAAAAATCCCCAGTCGTGAATATACTGGTTGAAACTATATTTTTCCCTTGAACCAAACTTACTCGTATCTGCTGCAGGATAAAGCGTGAAGCGGCTCATTTCTTTGGTACCCTTCATTTGCTTTTTAAGTCGAATACCATCGATGTTGGTGTTGCCGTAGTAATTGATGTCGTTGATTCGAACCTTATCTCCTTTATCAATATAAATTGTAAGTTCTACTGAATTCAGAAATGCAGGATCAGGTCGTTCTTCGATACGTACAGAAACATTCTGGTAACCTTTATCGCTGTAATACTTGGTACCTGCTTCTTTGATGTTGCGCCTGGTATTTTCAGTAAAGATTGTTTGTTTAGCAAGCGCCATCTTTCCCTGCAATTCTTCCTGCTCTGTTTTTTTAATTCCTACAAACTTGAAATTTCCCAGCTTGGGACGTTCCTGCACACTTACCTCCACGCTTACCTGGTCGCCTTCTATTTTGGTGATGAATACCTGAACATTGGAAAAAAGTTTTTGTCTCCACAGGTTGGATATCGCTCTTGAAAATATATCAGTACCGGGATGAGTGAACTTGTCGCCTACCTGCAATCCGGAAATAGAAAGCACAATTGCAGTATCCAGGTAACGTATACCAGTAATCGCAACCGATGCAATCGTATATTCTTTAGGAATTCTTGCGTTCTCAAATTCAAGAAGCTTGGGGTCTACGGAAGTTGGCTCTTGTGCGGATACAGTCAATACGGATATCACCGCGGTCATCACAAAAACAGTAATCCTGGATAAAATTCGTTGCATGGTTGATTGTTCAGGTCAGTCAGTTCGCACCATTGCGAAAACATAAAAAGCTTGCTGTCTGTGTTTTATAAACAGCCACCTTGTACGGCGGCAAATTAAAGGTTAATACCGAAAATGTTTGTTAAAGAAATCCTTCACTGACCCTGCTTTACAGGTTGGGAAACTACCTGGTCGCTCGTTTTTCCAAATCTCCGCTCTCTCTGCTGATAATCGAGAATGGCCTCGTACAGATTTTCTTTCCTGAAGTCGGGCCAGCGCACGTTGGTAAAATACAGCTCTGCATACGCCAACTGGTACAGCAAAAAATTACTGATACGAAACTCGCCACTGGTTCTAATCATCAATTCCGGATCAGGAAAGCCACTGGTGCAGAGGAATTTCTGAAGCGTATCCTGGTCAATTGCTTCTACATTCAGGCGCCCGCTCTTTACTTCGTATGCGATATTTTTAACCGCGTTCAACAATTCCCAGCGCCCGCTATAGCTAAGAGCCATAATCAGGTTGAGACCAGTGTTTTCACTGGTAATTTCAAGCGCCTCGTTCAGCTCCTTACGGGCATATTCCGGCAACATATTCATGTCACCGATCACGTGTAATTTGATATTGTTTTTGTGCAGGCTGTCCACTTCCTGGCGGATGGTACTGACAAGTAATTCCATCAGTCCCACCACTTCGTATTCCGGGCGATCCCAGTTTTCCGTGGAGAATGCATAGAGGGTGAGGTATCCAATCCCTAATTCAGCGGCGCCTTCTACAATATTGCGCACGCTTTCTACCCCATGAAAATGGCCGTATAGCCTGTCCTGGCCCTGTTCTTTGGCCCACCGTCCATTACCATCCATGATGATAGCAATGTGCCGGGGAAGTTGTTCTTTATTTATTTTATCCAATAGCTGAGACATGCCGATCCCTATTTTATAGGGCGCACAAAGGTAAGCATCCGGTGGGAAGGTGAGAACAAAAACTCTTAGGTCCGACCCACTGCCTTTCGGGCCGCGAGCCTCGAGCCCCGAGCTAAATCCAGATGTAGTAACAGAAATGTGTTATTGCGGCTTAATAACTTGATGTTGGGGGATGATAACAGCCATCAAGGGATAAAGCTCGCAGCTATTTAGCAGTGGGACACTTATACGATTGCAAATTAAATGTCACAAAAAACATCGCCGTTACAAACTGGTCTTTTTGTTTGCTATTGCCGCGTTGACGGCCGGGTATGCCAATTGGCTCGCCCAACTCGTAGGAACGGTCGTGCAATAGTGCTGAAGTGGATGGGCTCCCATCGGGATTGGTTGGGAAAATGCTGGGGTCCACATAGGTAGTGCTTACATCATCCAGGTAGTCGGTGTTGGTGAAACGGTGTACGATTTCAAATCCGACATTAATTCTATCATTCAATGCATATTTTACTCCTGCACCAAATGGCACACTGATGGCCATTGAGCTATATTGCTTGCGGTCTGGCAACACGCCCTGTCCTTCGGTACCAAGAGGGCGAAGGAATATTTTTTCACCGGCCAGGTATGCATAGGGATCGAAACTAAACACACCCACTCCCAACGTTACGTATGGCGTAAATTCAAACCCGGGTTCGCCCGGCATAAAACGAAAGAAATTAAAGTCACCCTGCAGTGCCAGCTCCCAAACATTTGAATTGAAGCTGAGATTGCGGCGATACATATATTCATTATGGTCGTTGTGAATGTCTGAATATCCCAAACGGGCATAAGTGGCACCAATGCGCAGCGCTACATAATTTCCAAAGTTCTTTCTGAAAAAAAGGCTTCCGGCCAGTTTTGCGCGGTTGATCTGTGCCCTGGTATTAAGGTCACCAAAATAATGACCCGCTCCGAGAGCGATACCAAACTCACCTTCCTGGTTCACCGCGTAAATAGATTGAGCCCGGACCTTTCCTGGTATTATTCCTATTAAAAGGATGGAGCAAACGAGAAATGCCAATAACTTCTTCATAACCGCAAATTCAATATGGTTCGGAGATAAATAAGAACGGAAAAATAGCTATTTTCTTTTATTCGGCCATTAAATTAACAATGCCGCTTTAGCTCGCTATCCCGAAATAACGGCCACAAGCTACAGGCTACAAGCTACAAGCTGCGAACAAGGAAAGCTGCGTACAGCCAGTAACCTGAAGCCTGTAGCTTGAAGCTGTATTCACTAATCCGGTCAATTACGTTTATCCAAACCCCAGGTGAGTTTATTGTGCAGCGTTTGCAGGAAGTTGTTTTCATTTAAGCGCAACAGGCTTATGGGAAAATCCTCTTTTCTTACGGCGAGGGATACGTTCTTACCAACGATTTCGCGGCGGGAGTCCAGCGCACATATTATATTCTCCGACCGGCTCTCTATTTCGAAGGAAATGATCTGGTCATCTGGAACGATAATGGGACGCACATTCAGGTTGTGCGGCGCAACAGGAGTAATGACAAAACTACCCGATTCGGGAAACACAATTGGACCATTACAGCTTAGAGAATAACCGGTAGATCCGGTAGGCGTTGCCACAATCAATCCGTCGGCCCAGTATGTGTTGAGGAATTCTCCGTTCAGGTACGTATGTATTTTAATCATCGACGCCGTATCACGTTTATGCAGCGAAAACTCATTAAGACCATATGGTATGTTGCCGAACAGCGGAAGATCGGCATCTACGTGGATCATTGTTCTTTTATCAATGATATATGTGCGATTTGCCAGTGCCTTTACAGCTTCGGCTACCTGGTCCCGCCCGATGCTGGCGAGGAAACCCAGTCTTCCGAAGTTGATGCCCATCACCGACACAGGTTTGTCCCGTACCAGTGTGATCGTATCGAGCAAAGTACCGTCACCTCCGAGGCTAACAATGAATTCGATTTCTTCAATGAGATGTTCTGCCAGGGAAAATGTCCTGACATTGGCAGGAAGCCTGATCTCTTCTTTCAGTTGATCATAGTATTGCTGGAAAATTACAGGTTCGATCTTTTGTCGTTCCAATTCGTCAAAAAACAATTGCACATCCTGCCGTTGTTCGTTTTCCAACACCCTGCTGTAAATAGCTGCCTTCATCATGTTTTAGAAAATAGACTTCCTGTGTAAAAATAGCCCGTTTTGGCCTAACTGGTTAAATGTCCATTCCAGCTTAAGTGTGAAGTCGTATGCTGTGAGTATGTCGATACCAATACCTGCGGAGTAAAGCATTTTATTGGGAAGTGTATTTTCTCCGGGTAGCGGGTTATGTACATACCCGGCATTGCCGTATACTTTGGGAAAAAACCGGAAGGGTATACGCAATGGTAGTGCAGATTTTTTTCCTGGTGCTTTAATACTAAAGCTGAATAATTCGCGCGTGAATGTCGCTTTCAAAAATCCACCGGCTACGCCATCCACAACATAATATTCATATCCCTGCATATAGGCGTCGCCGTATCCAAGAAAGCGCTGCATAAAGTAAGGCTGCTTGAAAGGAACTCGTATACTACCGTAAGCAGTGAGGTTGAAAAAAGATTTGACACCTGTATGCCAGCTACCGGAAGCTTTGGCAGCGAGGTACCAGACATTGGTAATACTATTCAATCCTTTTTTGCCAATCGACACTTCGGCAGCATAACCTTTGGTGGGGTAAGGAATGTAATCGAGGTCGAAGTAACTCATCCGGTAATAAATTTCCGGGAACTGTATGCGTGTGCGACCATTTTTGAAATAATCGGGATTGAGTTTTACCACGGTATCCTGCACATCTTCCATTGTATAGCTGATACCGACTCTATGGCGTGTTTTGATTGCCCTGCGGTAAGTAATCTCCGCGGTAGCGTTTACAAAACTCCGCAAGTAGTTGTTTTCATCCTTTAAAAAAACCTGCTTGTTGTCAATTGTATTATAATTGAGCTCCCTGTTTTTTCCGACAGCAAATGCAGTGGCCAGTCCAATTTTCATTTGCTTGTCGATATACAACCTGTCATATGTGAAAGAAAATTGCTGTGTATAGCCGCTGATAAGAAAAAGCCTGAATTTATCCTGTCTGCCGGTAGCATTGTTGTGTAATATTTTTACACCATAGTTAACCCTGCTCAGGCTTGCATTTTTTTCAAACAACCATTGATTGAGGTTACGATCCACGGGTTTGAAATAAGGCACGGGGAAGATGTACCATCTTTCTCTTACTGCTACAGATACATCAACGAGGTAATCATCTGTTTTAAGCATCGATACGATTACTTCATGGAATAAAGCAGTATTCATTAACTGTTTCCGCGCGTCTTCAAATTTTCTAACGAGCTCCTGAAGGGAATATTTTTCCCCCGAACGGAAGGGTACCTCGCGGAGTATGATATTGTCTTTCGTTTTCCTGTTGCCAGTAATGACTATCTCCCGGATGGTAAATGAAGCGCTTTTGTCTGGTGTGGAGGACGATAATTCAGCATCTTTCCCTTCTATAACGGGTAGAGGCTCACCGGGTAATTCCTGCGCGCACAGGTTGGCCGCTATTAAAAACAGCAGTACTAAGCAGAGACCATATTGTTTTTTCTGCGGCATAGGCAGTCAGGGGGAAAGCATCTAAATTAAAGGGAATTATGCAACTGCTATACCAATAAAGGGAAAACAGGTTATATCTTCAGGTAATTCATCAGGTTATCGTAATTGCTCCGGAGCTCATTTGCATATAATTCCTCACCAAAGAAGTACTTGACATTATAGTCGTAACGCTGAAATGAAGCAACAATATCCGAAACTTCAGCCTTATTGATGCGGATAGTTACCTGCATCATCCCGGTTTCTGAATCATTTGATGAATTCAGTTGAGTGATCTGGGCGTCGTTGCTTTCTATTATTTTACTGATCTCGTTAAAAGAGTACTGGTTGCTCTCCATTTCAAGTACAATGAGCCCGCCTGGTTCATTAAGACTCATAAACTCTGAAGCATGTCGAAGTAGATCAGTATATGCAACTGTACCTACCAATTCATTTTCTTCGGTAATGATCGGAACAATACTTATTCCGTTTTCAGCCGCCAGTTGAACTGCTTTCAAAAAGTGTTCATCTTCTTTTACGGCTGTTACAGCAAATGATTGTTGCAATGTGTTTAACTCTGCATTATCATTTTCGGCTTGTAGTAAATCATCTTCGCTAATTATTCCAATGTATTTTTCTCCTTCAGTAATTGGAAGGTGCGTTACATGATTATCATTCATTAGTTGCAACGCCAGGTGCACCTTGTCGTGGAGGTGTAGCGAAGGGAGCGTTTGGGATTGTAATTCTTTGGTTAACATGGATAGCGGCTTTGTTTTTCATAAGACCTCAACGATCACCCAACTGTTGCAGGTTCGTTGAGCTTTTTTAAAAATTTATGAAGTATCACATTGAATTCATCCGGCACTTCCATCATTGGTGCATGGCCACATTTGTCAATAAAGTGCAGTTCGCTGTTCGGGATGAGTTTATTGAACTCTCGGGCCACAAATGGAGGCGTGATACTATCATCATTTCCCCATACTAATAACGTCGGTTGTTTGATTTGATTGAGTTCCTCGCCCAAATTATTTCTTATTGCACTCTTCGCAAGAGCAATGATCTTAATGGCTTTCAACCTGTTATTAGTAATACTGTATACCTCATCCACAAGTTCCTTGGTAGCCGTGCGGGGGTCGTAGAACGTTAATTCCGTCTTTTTTTTAATGTATTCATAGTCACCCCGTTTTGGATAACTATCGCCCATGCCGTTCTCAAAAAGACCCGAACTACCTGTAAGAATAAGCGATTTGATACGTTCCGGGTGCTTTAATGTATGAATAAGGGCTACATGGCCTCCCAATGAGTTTCCCAATAAATGTACTCCCGAAAGGTCGCGTGCTTCTAAAAACCGGTGTACAAATTTTGCCAGTCCTCCTACGGAAGTATGCAGTATATCCATCTCCAGCAAGGGCAACATTGGAACCACTACTTTATAATGCTGACGGAAGTATTCGATCAGGTTGCGGAAGTTGCTTAGTGCTCCAAAAAGGCCATGCAGAAGTACCAACGGCTCACCGTCGCCTTCTTCAATAAATTTGAATTTATCCTGAATTTTTATCTCGTAATCCATGGGCAGTCAATTCTATGCTCTCCTGATTGCTAAAATAATCGATTTGCCGCAAAAAATCAGCAGTTAGTTGTATAAAAGGGTGCCTTTCAACGCAAATATAGGCGCATACTGCTTGTTTAAAAAAGTTGTTTTGCCTTTGCAGGTTTTTGCCATCAGCATATTCACATACACGTGAAAATTAAATTTATAAACGGGGAGAGTGCCGCTATTCGTAGTAATACGTTTGCCTGTCGAACATCGTTTGATTCCTGCAACAGGAAATTCATATCTATAATAATGCTAATGTTGCTCCGGAGGTATTTCCCTGGCAACGCCGGCAAAAAACTGCTCCAACTCATGAAACATCCCTTTGAAAAATGGCAATACGCTACCAATCGCATCAATAATCTTTGGTCCCCAGGGTTGTAAATAGGGATAGGTAGCCGAGTTTTCAATAGTTTTTGTCGTGAGAATATTCAACTGCTCCGCATAAAAGAGAAATACACTATAAACGAAAAGGTAAATAGCGAGGTAAAGTAATATACCTCCTAGTCGGTTGATCCAGCCAAGCGCAATTACCTCCACTGCTTTTTCAATTGCTTTAGCACCCAACCTGATCAGCAACACCACCACAATAAAGACTACAAGGAAAGAAACTACGGGAAGCCACCGGTCCGAAACCTTTACCGCGCTTCCGATATATCCTGCTACAACTATAGAAAGTTTGATTGCCGCAGCAAGGCCAACAATTATAGCAATAAAAGAAAATACTCCCACTACAAGACCCCGGCGGAAGCCTTTGATCGCAGCGAGGATAACCAGAATAATAAAAATTATATCAATAATCACCTGCTGTGTTTGAATTCAAAAAAATAGTGGGAATATTTTTTTATTTAGCCAGCAATTCTTTTACAAGCGCAGAAATCGTTTTGCCATCTGCACGTCCTGCCAATTGTTTTGTGGCAGCTCCCATTACCTTACCCATATCTGCCGGTGATGATGCACCGGTATCGGCAATTATTTTTACCAGCTCTTCTTTTATTTCTCCGGGAGATAATTGCTGGGGGAGAAATTTTTCAATAACTGCTATTTCTTCTCTTTCCTTTTTTGCGAGATCGTCGCGCTTCTGCTGCTCAAAAATCTCAAGCGAATCCTTGCGCTGCTTAACAAGCTTTTGCAACAATTTGATTTCATCATCTGCCTTCAATTCACCACCTGCACCTTCCGAAGTTTTTGCCAGTAAGATCGCGGCTTTTACCGCCCGCAGGCTTCTCAAAGCCGCCTCATCTTTTGCCAGCATTGCCGTTTTTAATTCGGCCATTATTTTCTGTTCCAGGTTCATGTCTGTGTATTTATGATGTTGGGGTAAATCATTATGCTTTATTTTCTTTCAATTGTTTTTCCCTGAATTTTTGATAAAAATCCTGGGCAAACTTTTTCATATCGCTCACCATTTCGGTGTGATTGGTGGCTCTTCCATAGGTATCTGCCATCGTCATCATTGTCTGGTAAAAAAAGTCAGCCATTTCATCCACCATCATATCTTTCGTCCAGAGATCAATTCGAAGTGCGGTTTTTTCTGCACCGTCCCAAAGGGAAAGCATAAACGCCTTTGCTTTTTGTGAGTGAGCTGCGGTGGTATCTGATGCACTCCATTCAATTGCTTCTGGCATGCGGCTATCGTCCATTTTTACACCTATCGTTATCGTTGACTGGTTCATATGCTGTTTTAATTAAAAAAAGAAAGCAAAGGTAACAGAAATCATGCGAGGGCTTTCATTAGCGACTCCCATAGCAGGTTGGCTGTACGATCCCAACTATATAATGCCTCTGCAGCCTTTCCCTTCTGAACTAACTCCTGCCTTAATCTTTCATCTTTATAAAGCCGCATCATTTGATCTGCGAGATCATGAAAGCTTTCGGGATCGGCATACAGCGCAGCATCGCCGGCAACTTCCTGCATGGCACTTTCGCGGGAAGTAATCACCGGCACTTCCGATCGCATAGCTTCGAGCACGGGCACACCAAAACCTTCCCACAATGAAGGATACACCATTGCATATGCAGAAGCTGTAAGCTTGGTAAGTTCCTGCTCAGGTAGATAACCGGTTACAATAACATCATCCCTGTATTTATATGTTTTCAACGCCTCCATAAAATTTTGGTATTTCCATGCGAGTCGCCCGGCGAGTACCAGCTTAATACCACTTTTCTGTTTCTTTTTTAATATGGAAAAAGCCTTAAGCAGGTTCAACAGGTTTTTACGCGGATGTATTGCCCCGGTATATAAAAAATATTCATGGCCATTGCAATACTTCCTTTTTACCTGGTCCTTTATTTCCTCGCTTACGGGCATAAAAGAACTTTTGGCAGCGCTGTATACAACATCAATTTTATCCAGTGGCACCGAATAGTGTTTTTGAATATCATTTTTTGAAAAAGTCGATACAGTAGCGATGCTTTTTGCTTTTGCAAGAAAACGGGAAGTATATCTCTTCAAATAATATAGGTGGGATGCCGGAATAAATTTGGGGTAATGCAAATATGACAGATCATGTATCACCAGGCACTGGGGTACCTGGGTAGCAAGCGAACAAAATCCATCCATTGAGAGAAATACATCAGCTTTATGCTTTTTTAATATAGCGGGAATCTTCACATCATACCAGAGCTTCCATAATAGAGGATGACGCGCCGGGGGTCCCGTAATTACCGCCGTTACATTGGAGGAAAAAACGAAACGACGATCGTAAGTACGGTCGAATATGAAAATAAATTCATGTTCGGGATGGTTGGCCGTAATGCGCCGCAATGTTTCGAAGAGAAAATATCCATAGCCCTCGAGATACGCGTTTAAAAGAAATCTTGTATTGACGGCAATGCGCATAGTAAGTGGCAAAGTTAGCTTTTGACATTTTGTTAGTGTCTTAAAAACATAAACTGAAAAAAACAGTATAATTACTGTGAATGATTTTCCACGATTACACACTTTAAAGGGCGAAGGATGAAATTTCTGCAACAGTGATGGTTAATTCAACAGGGATATTGCCTGTGAGATTATAGATTTATCCCTCTGAAAATAAGGGAGTATTACAATTGCACAGGACAATAGCTGTTTGTATTTTTATGGCGAGCATCAGTAATTATATAAACATTTCCAGCTCTTACACTTCACAAGTTCTTTTCATAGGAGAATTAACATATATAAACGTACGTAACGGAAGTATGACAAATATGATATCAATTAAAATTGAAAGATTAGTACTGGAAAAAATTTCTGCTATTATTTCTGATCACGATCTAAAATGACATTATTGGTATCAAATTTGATGATATTTAGCCGGAAAATTATAGTTCTTTTTATCTCGACACAGGAGCGACAATAGAGTCAGTAACAGATGATTGAGAGAAATTGTGAATTTGTTGAAAAGTTACTAAGTGTTTATACTGAGCGTGCAGCGGTTGGCTACGAAATGATTGTCCTGTGTCTATCAACTTTTACTAAACGACCTCTTAGGTGGAAGAGGATGGTGGCTTGTAAAAGGGGCCTTGGTTCGGGGCCCCTTTCTTTTTTTCATCCCACTTCATACAAGCCTTATAAAAGGTCACTCTTTGCCCTCTTTTCTTTTACTCGGTCCTATTACTTACTTTTGATCTTCTCAAATAAT
Source organism: uncultured Chitinophagaceae bacterium (assembly GCA_965652975.1). Classification (GTDB taxonomy): domain Bacteria; phylum Bacteroidota; class Bacteroidia; order Chitinophagales; family Chitinophagaceae; genus CADEDV01. The sequence goes on from CBFGYO010000073.1 coordinate 13,167, forward strand.
TTTAATGGAATATAATACCACCAGGAATGAGCTCATTATGCGGGAATATGGCCGCCATGTGCAGAAGATGATCGAGCACATTCTAACTATCGAAGATCCTGAACGTCGCCAGGCCAATGCGCACGCAGCAATCGAGCTGATGGGATTTCTTAACCCTCACCTGAAGAACGTAGAAGACTTTCGCCATAAACTTTGGGATCACCTGTTTCTTATCGCGGATTTCAAGCTTGATATTAAATCGCCCTACCCCATACCAACAAGGGAGGCATTGAAGGCGAAACCACATCCGCTACCCTATCCTAAACGTCATCCGAAGTTTTCACACCTGGGAAAAAATCTGGAAGTAGTTATTAAAAAAGCACTGAAAGAAGAGAATCCCGACAAGCGCCTGGGCTTTGCTAATGCGATTGCATATTATATGAAGCTTGCTTATAACAACTGGCATAAAGAAACTGTACATGACGATGCCATACAAAGTGAGTTGGGTAATATCACCGAAGGTCAGCTTACGTTTACAAATACTCCGTTTGTAAAAGCATTCCGCCCTCAACAGGAAAATCGCGATCGCGGTGGATATGGTAAACCGAGAGGCAAGTTCCAACAACGCGGTGGCGGCGGCGGTGGTGGCAATCCCCGACGCAACGACAGGAATGATAATCGCGGCGGTGGCGGTGGTGGAAATTTCAAGAAGAAACGATATTAACCGTAGTATATATTAAGTGAATTCAAAAGTTGAAAGATCTCTTTCAACTTTTTTGTTTTTACCTTGCACTGCACACAGCTTGCACTGTATGCATTTCTACATTAAATAACAGTCCACACATGAATTCTTTTGAAGTTACCGGTGGTAAAAAGCTTCACGGGGAAATCATCCCGCAGGGCGCCAAGAACGAAGCGCTCCAGATTATAAGCGCGGTGTTACTGACCCCTGAAAAAATCACCATCAGCAATATTCCTGACATTCTAGACGTAAATCTTTTGATCGAGCTGCTGAGCGATATGAATGTAAAGATTGAACGACCTCAACGAGATACCTGCATATTTGAAGCAAGTGACATCAATATCGATTACCTGCACAGCGAACAGTTTAAAAAGAAGAGCGGCCGCCTGCGTGGATCGGTAATGCTTGCAGGTCCATTGCTAGCCAGGTTTAAAAAAGCATTTATTCCAAAACCCGGTGGTGATAAGATCGGGCGGCGGCGACTGGATACGCATATTACCAATTTTGAAAAGCTTGGTGCAAAATTTACATATCATCCCGAGGATGGTTTTTTTCATTTGGAAGCCCCCAAACTAGCTGGCACTAGTTTATTATTGGACGAACCATCCGTTACGGGCACTGCCAATATTATTATGGCTGCTGTGATGGCCAGGGGTACCACCACTATTTACAATGCTGCTTGCGAGCCATATATTCAGCAATTGTGCAGGATGCTGATAAAAATGGGTGCTGATATCAGCGGCACGGGCAGCAACCTGCTGGTGATTAAAGGAGTGGCTTATCTTACAGGCACTACCCACCGCATGTTGCCCGACATGATAGAAGTGGGTTCGTTTATCGGTCTTGCGGCGATGACACGAAGCAATATCACTATTAAATCTGTGGGACTGGAACATTTAGGCATCATTCCACAAAAGTTTCAGCAACTGGGCATCAACCTGCAATTTGATGGCGATGATATTATTATTCCGGCACAGGATAGTTACGAGATCCAGACTTTTCTTGATGGGTCGGTACTCACGATATATGATCATCCATGGCCAGGCTTTACACCCGACCTGCTTAGTATTGTGCTTGTAACTGCTATACAGGCAAAGGGCTCAGTGTTGATTCACCAGAAAATGTTTGAAAGCCGGCTTTTCTTCGTAGATAAGCTGATAGATATGGGTGCGAGAATAGTTTTGTGCGATCCTCACCGGGCTGTTGTTATTGGCCTTGACAGGGAGCAATCCTTACGTGGCATTACCATGAGTAGTCCCGACATTCGTGCGGGTGTATCGCTGCTGATTGCAGCACTTAGTGCGGATGGAAAAAGTACCATTCAGAATATCGAGCAAATTGACAGGGGATACCAGGATATAGATGGCAGGCTCAAGCGCCTGGGTGCGGAAATAAAGAGAGTTTAAGTTGTCTTCGGGATTTCAAGCTTTAAAAATTCCCTCACAGCGTTCTCAGCATCCGCGCATGCAGATTCCAGTTTATCATTAAGAATTATTCGATCAAAATGTTCCTCGAAAGAGAGTTCGTATGAAGCTTTATTGATACGAGCTTCCAGCGTTTCTGGCGTTTCCGTACCTCTTGCTTCGAGCCTGCGGCGCAATTCCTCTATGGAAGGTGGCTTAATAAATAAGGATAGGGAATTGCCGGGGAATTGTTCCTGGATATGAATACCTCCCTGCACGTCCACATCGAGCAGCGGTGCCTTGTGCTGGTTCCAGATGCGGTTGAGCTCAGATTTTAATGTGCCATAATATTTGCCCTCGTATACCATTTCCCATTCCACAAATTCATGGTTCTGTATTTTTTGCTGGAAATCTTCCACCGTTATAAAGTAGTAATCGATATTATGGCGCTCGTGTTGTCTTGGTTTGCGGGTAGCAGCAGAAATGGAAAATGCAAGCTCGTGTGGAAAGGTTTTTAAAAGGTGCCGGGTTATGGATGTCTTACCTGATCCGGATGGTGCAGCAATAATTATGACTTTGTTGTGGCTTGCCATAGGCAAAGAAAGGGAAAATGTTCAAATTACAGCAGCAATAAGCAGCCAGGTATGTTTGCTTCTCTGGCCGACTGTTTTACTATCTTTATACTATGTCTGAATGGAAGCTAATTGTGTTCTTCATCTTTACCCTGATGCTTATGGGTTTTTTCGCGGGTATGGAAATGGCGTTTTACAGTGCCAACCGCCTGAATATTGAATTGAAGAAAAAACAGGGTGGCACTACCAGCCAGCTCCTCGCACGCTTTGTTGATGGCCCCGCAAGTTTCCTGGGCACCACGCTTATTGGCTTTAATATCTTTCTTGTCTTCTTCGCATTGCAGATCAATACGGTCATGAAGCCGGTGTGGAACTATCTCGCTATCGGCTACGATTTTGTTCATATCGTGGCAGAGATCGCCCTTGCTACGGGAGTGGTGCTGATATTTGCAGAGTTTATTCCGCGCGCCATCTTCCGCGCAAGAAGCAATACGCTCATGACAAGGCTCGCCTATGTCACAGACTTTTTCTACCAGATGTTTTCACCTATTGCCGATGGCCTGATAAGCCTGGCCGAATGGCTGTTGAAATATGTGTTCAACGTCAGGGTCGACAAAGAAAAAGAAGCCTTCAAAAGAAGTGATCTGAAAAATCTTTTCCAGGCTAATATGGATGAAGAAAAGCAGGAGCGTAATACGCAATTACTGGAAAAAGCCCAGGAACTGCCGCATGTAAAAATCAGGCAATGCCTTGTGCCGCGCAAAGAAATTATTGGGATCGACAAACGAGCTACGATAGAAGAGCTGCAAAAAAAATTCGTGGAAACCAAGCTTAGCAAACTGGTGGTATATGAAAATAATATTGATCACATCAAAGGATATATTCACCAGCTCGACCTTTTCAAGCGTCCATCGAATCTCCAGGCTATTCTGCACCCCATTCCTGCCGTGCCTGAGAGTATGAGTGCGGCAGATCTTATTGGCAAATTTTCGAAGGAACGTAAAAGCATTGCATGGGTAGTTGATGAATTTGGCGGTACAGCCGGCATCATTACCATGGAAGATGTGTTGGAGGAATTGTTTGGTGAAATAGAGGATGAATACGATACCGAAGAGTTTGTAGAAAAGCAAATCGCAGGTAACGAATATATTTTCTCCGGCAGGCTGGAGCTTGATTACCTGGAAAACAAATACGGTTTCGATTTCCCCGGCCATGAGTCAGAAACGCTTTCGGGCTTTATTATACATTTCCACGAAACCATCCCAAGTCAAAAAGAACGCATCATCATCGACGACTACGAATTTGACATTTTAAGCGTAAGCGATACGAGGATAGAAATGGTGAAGCTTAAAAAGTTGAAATAGCAAAACTCGAGCTATGAGCTACGAGCTGCGAGCTGCGAGCCACGAGCAAGATCACTAAGCTTGTAGCCCCAATAAGGTTTTCCACTTTTATCTTTTATCTTTTAGTTTTTATCTTTTACCTCCCCACTATCTTTGCGCCCATGGCGCTACTGGATTTTCTTGACAAACGAAATAAAGCTTCCGAATCGGGTGAAATGTCGTTTATCGATCACCTGGAGGAATTGAGGTGGCATATTATACGCTCGGTAGTGGCGGTATTGATTGGTGCTATACTGGTATTTATCTATTCCGACTATGTAGTAGACGATATTCTGTTTGCCCCTACCCGCTCCGATTTTATTTCGGCACGCTGGCTATGCCAGTTAGGTCAGCGTATTGGTACAAATGCCATGTGCTTTCAACAGGTAGATGCCAAGTTCCTTGAAACAACCATGACAGGACAATTCATCGCATCGTTTACGTTGGCATTCATCGGCGGATTTATCCTGGCATTTCCTTATATCTTCTGGGAATTCTGGCGTTTTGTACGTCCGGCGCTATCGCAACAGGAGCTTAGAAAAACACGTGGGGTGATTTTCTGGGTATCATTACTATTTTTCATGGGGGTTGCTTTTGGATATTTTATCCTGACTCCTTTTATGGTTAATTTTTATTTCAATTATAAACTCAGCGAACAGATCCAGATCATGCCGAGCTTTTCCGATTACCTGGAAAATCTTATTTACACAACAGTTGGCATTGGAGTTTTATTCCAGATGCCCTTGTTGGTGATGGTACTGGCAAGAATTGGTATTGTAACTGCGCATTTCTTAAGACGGTACAGGCGACATGCATTTGTGATAATCATTATAGCTGCTGCGATCATCACACCCAGCACCGATCCTTTTAGCCTTACAATTGTTACCATTCCTTTGTACCTGTTGTTTGAGGCGAGCATCATAATAGCTTCCCGCATTAACCGCAGGCAGGAGAAAGAAATGAAGGAGTGGAGTTAGGGAAGATAAAAGTTAAAAGATAAAAGATAAAAGTTGTACCCATTCGGGGTCTCCGACTGAACCAACTTTTATCTTTTATCTTTTAACTTTTATCTATTCCCCCTAATGTCTCTACCTTTGTAGTGAATTTTCAAAACTACTTGTATGCATTCACCATTCAATCTTCAAAAACCGATCGCTATCGGGAGTGACCATGCCGGTTTCGACATCAAGGAAGACCTGATATCTTATATGGATAGCAAAGGTTTGGTCTACAAGGATTTTGGAACACACAGTAAGGACTCGGTTGATTACCCGGATTTTGCACACCCTGTAGCGGTAGCAGTAGAAAGTGGGGACTGTGCATTCGGCATCCTGCTTTGCGGCACTTCCAATGGCGTCGCAATTACAGCAAACCGGCACCAGGGTATTCGCGCTGCAATTTGCTGGGGCGAAGAAATTGCCAAACTGGTGCGTCAGCACAACGACGCTAATATCATATGCATTCCGGGGCGCTTTGTTCGCGAGGGAGACGCAGAAAAGATGTTGCAAATATTCATGACCACCGACTTCGAAGGTGGCCGGCATCAACGAAGGGTTGAAAAAATGGCCTGCGTTTAAGTTATAAGTTTGTACGTTTCATCATAAAGCTCAGGAGCTCACAGGTATGGCTATTTCCTGAATAATTTCATGCTTCAACTATTCCCCTGGCACCAGGTATAGCCGCCAGTCATACAATTTTTATGGCCGCATTTGTTTTAGGGATTATTTTTAATCCTTAATACTTAATCTACTACTACATGCAAAGAATTTTCGCCTGCCTGCTGCTGGCAAGTCCCCTGGTTTTATTCGCTCAGAAAAAAGACAAGCATGCTGAAAAAATGGCTAAAACCATTACAGCATCGGATATGAAAAGTCACCTGTATGTTATTGCAAGCAAGGAAATGGAAGGAAGGGACACGCCTTCTCCAGGTCTTGAAAAAGCAGCAACATATATCGAAGAGCATTTTAAGTCGCTGGGATTATTGCCCGGAAATAAAGACAGTTACCGCCAGTATTATACTTTATATCGCGACTCCATGATCAGTGCTGGTTTGACAATCAACAATGTAACGGCGGAGCTCCACAAGGATTTTCAACCCCAAACAAATAATTTTTCTGCCGAAATGCGCTTCTCTGAAGTGGTGTTTGCGGGCTATGGCATTGTAGATGCAGACAAACGCGATGAATTGTCCTGTCATGGTTGTTTCAAGGAACTTGGCTTTTACCTTTTGATAGCACATGGCATTTGTACCAGTACGC